>QXXX01000033.1:14609-37700 GCA_009887195.1 Candidatus Poseidoniales archaeon
GTGGGTCGTTTTCAGGAGGAGCCGGTGGTGCATCCATAGGCGGCATTGGTGGCATTTCTGGAGCAGCCGGTGGAGCGTCCATAGGAGGCATTGGTGGCATTCCTGGAGGAGCCGGAGGTGCATCCATTGATGGCATTGGTGGCATAGGTGGCATGCCCGGAGGTGCTGGAGGTGCGTCCATAGGAGGCATTGGTGGCATACCCGGTGGTGCAGGAGGTGCGTCTAGCGGTGCATCTGCGGGTTGCATTGGTGGCATAGGTGGCATAGGTGGCATAGCAGGCATTCCAGGGGGCATAGGTGGTTTTTCTTCTGACATTTCAATTCCTCCGCGCAAAAAGTCAATGCGGCAGTTCCGCCATTGATGCATAGCACATAACCATTATGCTCAAAGGTTCAGCCAAAAAATGCGATTTGAACCCTAATTATCGCTAATTCACAATCAAGTTGATTTATGAGGCGAGAAAGCCCCCTACATGGTCGGTCTAGATAGTGGAACACCCCCTGTAATTTTTGTTGTCGGAACTGCAGGTGCAGGAAAATCATCCTTAGTGACTGCTTTCCAGCGTTGGTCACGGTTTCTTGAAACTGATGCAATTGCGGTTAATTTGGACCCCGGAGCAGAAAGAGTTCATTATGATGCAGAGTTTGATGTAAGGGACTTAATCTCGCTTACTGAAGTAATGACTGAGTATGATTTAGGTCCTAATGGTGCACAAATACTTGCCGCTGATTTACTTGCCGCACAGGCAGGAGATGTTGCAGATCAACTCCATGCATTATCTGGCGAGCTTATGATTGTCGATACCCCAGGCCAAGTAGAATTATTTGCTTTTAGAGAGGCTAGTAATCATTTGATTGAGGTGCTTGGAAGAAATCAATCGGCAATCATCTATCTATTCGACCCTATGTTGTCACGTTCACCCTCAGGATTCGTATCACAAATGCTATTGTCTAGTATTGTTGAGTTTAGACTAGGATTGCCAACCAAGAATTTCTTGTCAAAGTCAGATTTGTTGGAGCCAGATGAACTTGAGAAAATTCTTGAATGGTCTGAGCGATTAGAAATTTTAGAACTTGCACTTTACGACGAAGCCGGTGGGCAGAGAACTGAATTTGCGATTAATCAACTGCGTATGATGCAAGAATTTGCTCAAGCACCTGGATTAACTCCACTATCCTCTGAACTTGAAGAAGGATTAGCAGATGTTTTGACCTTTGCCCAAGCACTATTTGGCGGAATGGGCGACGCTAGAGATGGTTTTGCTCAGGATATCGAACATGAAAGAAATTGAGTTTACATTCAATAACTCTTAGAAACCGCCTTGAATTAGCAAGGTCATGGTAAAACACCTACTTGCGATTGATGACGTTGAAGACGACTTTGAAATGATTCTAAAATGGGCTATAGAGTTCAAGCGTTTGTGGAAGCAAGGAGACGATGTGGCTACAAATTTCATGCCACTTGATACGCTGGCTGTTGGCTCAATATATGAAAAGCCAAGTACTAGGACAAGAGTTTCCTTTGAAGTTGGAATTAATCGCCTAGGTGGCTATCCGCTTACTTTGTTAAAGAATGATATACAGTTAGGTAAATCAGAAACAGTTGGGGATACATCACAAGTTCTGTCTAGATTTCTTGGCGCTATGACATATCGATGTTTCTCACACTCAGATGTTGCAGAACTAGCAAAATACGCTGATGTACCTGTGCTTAATGCACTTTCAGATAAACACCATCCGTGCCAATCAGCAGCAGATTTAATGACAGTTTTAGAGAATTTCAAGGAATTAGATAACCTAACAGTCGCTTGGGTCGGTGACGGAAATAACGTATTACATGATTTGATGCTTGCTTGTGCAATGCTTGGGATAGATATCTATTACGCAATTCCAGAAGGATATGAACCAGCCGAAGATATTGTGACTCGTGCTGAGGAAATTGCGGCGAAGAATGATTGCAAGGTGATTGCTACCAACGATCCAGTTGAAGCAGTATCAAATGCAGATGTAGTTTATACCGACGTATTTATTTCAATGGGTGAGGAACATCTCAAAGACAAAATCAATTCTTTCGAAGGTTTCCAAGTTAACGAACAATTGGTCAGCAACATGAACGATGATTGGCGGTTTATGCATTGTTTACCTGCTCATCGTGGCGATGAGGTTACTGATTGGGTCATGGACCATAAGAATTCAATCGTCTTTGACCAAGCTGAGAATCGTATGTGGGCTCAAATGTCACTACTTACTTACTTAGTCAATGAAGAGGCATGGGAAACCATGGGTGAATTCATGGGACTAATCTGATTAGAGATACATTGGTACAATAAAACCGATCAGGCCTAGCAGCATTGCAACTCTAATTTTTCCCGCAGCTTGATGGTCTTGACCAATAGCAAGTTGCTTGTTTAGAGTAATTAACATCAGTATTGCCGGAGTTTGAAATATCAATTGATTGAACTCAAATGGTCCTTTCCAATATGGTACATAAAGACAAACCAATGCTGCCATAACAATCACATAAGCAGTCATTCTCGACTTTAGCAGACCGATACTCATTGGCAAGGTTTGCCTAGTACCTTTATCTGCTTCCATGTCTGCACAATCTTTGATTATTTCACGAGCAAGATTTGTGAAAAATACTACTCCCGCAGTCCACCATACCAGAGTATTCCATAATTGGCCAACACTGGATGCACCGTAGAGTATTACTGCTCCAACCATAATAGAAATTGATATGTTGCCTTTCAGTCCGGTGTTTTTTAGCGATGGTCCGTGGTCATAAGTTATCATTAAAGTGACTGCAATAACATATATCGCGATTAATTCTATTGCTGAATGTTGTGAAGTTGTCAGTAAATAAGCACCTGCTACGACACATATTATGCTCAAAGTCCAAAGAAGTTTGACGAATTTATTTGCAGAGTCAAGTGAAATAACTCCTGATGCTAATGGTCTGTTTGGGTGTGCTTCACGATCTATTGCTACATCTTTGATGTCATTCATTGTGTTTCCAGCACCGATAAAGAATACCACTGCTAGAATCTGCAGAACCACTTCTGCCAACTGTTCACTGGCCCACTCATCGCCAATAGCGAACTGAGCACCTAAGGGTACTGTGACTGCTGCGAGTAAGACATTCTTCAAACGCATCAGTTGTAGATACGATTGAAATGTGCCGCTCATATCTCATGGCAAAAGGGCGTAGGTTTTGATTACTTTGCTAATTATGCATTCATTGACCAAACACAGACTCTGGTTCTAAATCCACCCACATCGGTACCTTCATCGAAACCAACTTTTGAAAATCTGTTATCTCTGGCTAGAACGTTGCCTAGCTGGTTCATTGTTGCGCCCCAGCGAAATCTTCTGTTGACGTGTTCTAGAATTGTGGTAGTATTGGCTTCTCCAACATTACTGAGATAGTCAACAATCTCTGTTCGCAATCTTCCAGTTCGACTCATCAAGCTTCACCTCGGTGGATTCTGACTCTTCTAACTAAACCTCTGATTGTAGAACTCTGCGGCTCAGATAATTTTGATACACCCGGTATGTGTATTGGTTGCCACCCAACAGCAGCAGAAAGGGATGGGATTCTGCCGCTGGGGTGGGCGAGTATGGTATTTATTTTACAACTCCAAACTGGTTCTCGTTCTAGCGACTGGGTTTCAATCATGTCACTAAATGATATTGTTTCTTGTTCGATTACTTGGTTATTCATGAAGCAAACGTATGGGCTGTGGTATATGAAGAAAGGAACGACTCGGTAAACTAAAAGTAAATCTAAAATCATCTGCAGCATTCTGTTTTCACTTTCACATTTCGCTGAAAGTGAAGTTTAAGTCTATCATTATCCATTTGTGGTTAAGGGTGATTTCTAAATACGGGGTGGCTAACGGCAGGTTAGCCATGCTCGTATAGTGTAGTGGCCCATCATGAAGGACTCTCATTCCTTCGACCCGGGTTCAAATCCCGGTACGAGCACTCTCAGTCAGCCGTTATATAGAAAATGGTTAGTGTTTGATTAGTTCTCTAATTTGAACCATTCATCGTCACTACCAACAGGTCGATACCAATTTTCTTCACCTTGTTTGAACCATTCATAGCCAGAATCATTTGTTGAAGTTAAATGATAATTTAAGCAAAAAAACTACCATTCATAACAGGTCCAAAGAGCAGATAGATAAGTAATAAAAAGACAAGGAAAATAACAAATATCAATGTTATTATTGTCACTACCACATTATACCCCACTGCCGCACCTACAGCAACCTTGGCAACCGGGTGCATTTTATTGAATCCGTGTGAGGGTATTATTCGATTGTCTGTTTGTGTCACAGCATCAATCATATTCTGATGTGCTTCTTTAGTTATCCTTAATTTTTCATCTTCCTCGACATTCCATTCGAATTCGCCATCACACAGTGGACATTCAAATTCGCCTGACGCATCATCATCAAGCTCTATTTCGCCTTCGCAATGCGGGCAAAGAATCTCTACCATGAACTTACCAAATGCGAGTAGGGGATAAGTATTGGCCCGTTTTCATTGTAACTTAATTACTAATTTTAATTGAATTGAGAGATATAATCATGGTATTTGCAGATAGTTTCCCAGTGCGAGCACTTCATTTTGCAAATAGTCTATGTTCAACGAGGACAAATTCTCGAAGTTTCGCTGTGACACATGAAGCCAGAATATGATATTTTCAGACGGGTTGTATGGCTTAGAGTAGCACTCCCGTCGCCCTCAATGACCATGATTATGTCACCAAATGGTATGTTCTCATCGAACCCCCACTCCCAGGTAAAGGAGTCTCCATAGCCCACGGTTTCAGTGTGGTTAAGCAGCAGGATACCGTCGGGTCCGTACATCGACCAGGTCACATCGACCGGATCGAATTGAAGGTCAACAACGTTGGAAACAGTCGATTCGATACGGATAGCTTCAGGCGGGCCAAGGCTGGCTTCGTTTGGTCCGTCCACGTACAGTTGTGAGAATTCCGTGACGCGAGTTTCCTCAAATTCAAACCAAGCCGAGCGGATGAACGGCGCGAAATCTCGGAGCGAGTTGTTTTGACCTACAGGATTACTTCGGTAAACATCTCCCGTATTCAAAACCATGCCGTATCTGAGGTTAAACGCACCATATCCTTGGGGCGTGTAGAGCAGGTTTCGCGAGGTGTTGGCATCCACTACCTGCGCAGGCGAACCATCGTTGGGCGCCATCCACAAATGGTCTATCCAAACGTCAGGATTGTAGGATTCGCTGCCTGAAAAGTCGACGTCCAGCTCGTATGTGGTGGCCGATGTGGTCTCATTGTTGGGGTTTTTGACGTATTCATTGGCCATTTCCCAGTTGTCTATGCCGTATTCCAATCCAAACTGCTCGGTGTCGTAAAAGATGTCATCGGAAAAATCACCCGGCACCATTAGACAGCCAGACATGGGCATCAAAAGAACGACAAACACTGCCAGTAATCTCTGCATGTTTGACGAATTTCCGAGAGGAATTTAAATGTTTTACCGACCAACTTCACAACATTTTTCTCTTAGCATCGGCAGACATACCAACACAATGTCTTGGTAACTAAGTAATAGTTTACCATGGCGAATGCAGATAGTATCCGGTAAGAGCACTTTCTGTCACTTATTGTATCGGGATTTACGTGACTTAATGGCCTAAACTATTCAATAATGTGACAAACCATATGATTACTCCAACAGCAATCATACACCCAATGATAAAAATCATCTTTGCACCATTTACCATTGCTTCTTTACCGCTCCTCTTCCAAATGAGAGCCAAAGAGCCAGCAGAAACTGGTATTCCAAGGGCAATAAAAATTATATTCAAAGTCCAATCTCCACAACTTGGACCGAAACAAAAGGTAAGTCCAATAGCTACCAGCAGGATTCCAAAGAACAAAGAAATTGCTGCTCCAGATAAGAAGCCACCTTGGGATTTTTCTTTTGGCTGAGATTCTTCTTTACCGTCTAACATTGCTTTCACATAAATCAAAAATCATGAATTTATTATGCTTTTCCCTACTAACACAACTCCTGCTTACTTTTGCATACATGGATGTTTGCGATATTATCGCGGGAAGAATATATCTATCGACGAATGAGCCTTACTATTGAGGAGACTATTATTGCTAATCCAAAAAGTCCGAACAATATAGCAATGAGGAAAGCAAGTAAGGCAATTGGAATAATCACAATAACGAATAAAATCGCGTAAAACAACTCATCCCCTTCTGAAAAATCAAATTTCGTTAATTCCTCCATCATCCACGAACCTAGTCCCGAACCTGCAATGAAAAAGTTCGCGGAGAGGAGAATACTTACCAATCCGACTAGTAGTGAAATCGGAAGAAGGACTAATGCCCACATCAATGGCAGCGGAGTGACTGTCAAACTCGCCTTGTTAAGTAACCAAGCATACATTGACGCAAATTTTCCTGAACCGGGATCTGCAATGGTTGAATCATCATCTGGTATATTCCATTCCAATTCTCTTCCACAATGCGGACAACTGAAATACATGATGCCACCTTTTGCTACCGATGCAACAGAATCGAGTTCTACTTCGCCTTCGCAATGCGGGCAAAGAATCTCCACCATGAATATACTAAATGCCAATAAGGAATAATGGTTTGCCTATTTCATTGTAACTTAATTTCTAATTTTAATAGAACTGAGAGATATTACCATGGTAATTGCATTTCCTTACATCAATCAATTGTTGAATCAAAGGTTTCCAAATCTGCCTTGCTGAGAATTTGGTTATTGGCCATGGAAGCACTGAGGAATAAGTCACCAAAAGCATCGATAGTGTGACTAATTGGGTTTGAGTAACCGCCGCCCATGAATACTACAGTGGGGATCATTTGTTCAACCGCTAGGTCAAAAACCATCTCATTTCTCTTGCTCATGCCTTGGCGCGAAATGTTCAATTTACCCAGAGTATCGGTGCTCAATCCATCAACACCAGCTTGGAAGAGGATTAGCTCCGGCCCGAATTGTTTGGTGATATCTAATGCAGTGGCAACCATGGCGAGAATTTCCTCATCACCCGCATTTGCGGGTAGTTCTAAGTCATAATCACTTTTTGATTTGCGAAATGGAAAGTTTTGCTGGCAGTGCACAGATATTGTCAATACCTCGTCAACATTTTGCAAAATGGTTGCCGTCCCATCCCCTTGATGGACATCAAAATCAATTACTGCAACCTTAGTAAAATTATACTTACTCAATGCCAAAAGTGAACACACAGCAAGGTCATTAAATATGCAATAACCAGAACCAAAATCATAGTGAGCATGATGAGTGCCTCCTGCCATGTTGCCTGCAATACCCCCGTGTTCCATTACATGGTCTAAAGCAGCAATCGCGCCTCCCATCAAAAGCAGTGTACGCGGGATTATTTGTGGTGTCCATGGAGTTAAACCGATTCGTTTAATTTCTTTTTGAGTCAAGTTTTGATTTAGAAAATTATCAACATAATATGGATCGTGTGCCATAACAAGTTCGTTGCGTGAGGCTTCTGTTGGTTGTTTAATGATAAATTTATCAGAGTATTCCGGAGTATTGAGTTTGTCAACCAATTTAACGTATCGATCACGAGGAAATCTAGCATCAGGATGAATACCATTCGTGTATATTGGATGGTACCAAATTGATAACTTGTGATTTGTCATAGTTCCTACTCATTCTGCAGATATTTGAGAACTTGCTTGATTCCTTGCAATAAGACAAATAATCACAATTCTAACTAAGACTTGATTTCGTGTTGCTCAGCATCCTCTACCAAGATGAATTCATAGTTGCCAGTCGCACTATCATAATCTATGCTTGAGAATAATACTTTCATTTGTTTATCTTCGAATGGATCATGAAACCATGGTTGTCCGCCTCTGAAAATATCCAATATTTGTTTATACTCAGACATACCCATGTTCCCAGTTATGGTGTAAACCGCAGATTCTGCTCCCTCGTCGAGAAGGTCGTCACCCTCTGCACCCCTGATTACTGTTCTTTGGAGACGTCGCTTGATATTCATGTGGACATTGCAGTTAGATATTTTATGCCAATCACTACCTACAGTGGCTATGAAACACTCATTTGCTTGCATATTTTTAAATTAATCGAGTAGTCTAATAGTAGTTGGGACTAAAGCCGCGAACTTAGACGAATGATTATCACTTGTGCCAAGAGATTACAATGTTGCTCTGCTTTCTTGAACTACTCCTAATTCCGTTATTTAGCTAAGGCGAAATAATCTTACTAAGAATTACAATAGTATCGGTGAGTTTAATGCATAATCCGCAGTCCGCAGATTATGATTGAGGTAGACTGCTATCAGTGCAAGTCTAACAAGAATGAACTTTATGACACTGAAAATGGTCATAATCTCGTCAAATGTCTAGAATGTGGTCTGCTTTTTCTTAATCCTCGACCTGGTCTTGAAGAGATCAATGAAGCATCTAAATCTGGTCTGCACAAAGGCGACAATAAAGCCAAAAATTTCGGTGAATTTGATGAGAAACTCAAAGAAACTTATCTTTCGAGACTAAATGATTTCAATTATGCCATCATGTTTAGTGAAAAGAAACAATATTCTTGGCTTGATATTGGTAGTGGACATGGAGAATTGGTCGAAACTTTAGCCAACTTTGGTGGCGAGTACATTGATGTTATGGGGATTGAACCAAATGTCAATAAACTCAAAGCAGCCATAGAAAGGGGGATTAACCTCAAATTCTTAGACTTGGAGACTCATCAAGAAAAATATGATGTTATTTCCGCTATCGGTATCTACAGCCATTTGCCAAACCCGCCAGAAGATATCGCAAAGTGGTGCGCAATGCTCAATGAAGGAGGGGAACTTCTGCTACAAGCTGTTGATTCAGCGACTCTTTCACTAGAGAATCAGCACAAACCATATTCACTTCCCGACCACTTTAGTTTTACCTCAAAGAAATTGGTACTGCAATTATTACAAGGATTAGGCATGGAAATAATTCAAGTTGAAAGCTATCGTTTAGCCCAATATCCTGTGTTCAGTTATTTGGAACTTCTAAGGCAAATAGGCAGATTGTTCTTGCCAGGTCGTTCGGCTAATTTCAAATTCTCCCCAAAATATCCTGACGGCGATTTGTGGATAAGGGCCAAGAAAAGAGTTCCCTAACAGGAACTTTTCGATAGAAAATAACAATTGTTTTAGAGACTTTTCAGAACACGCAAAGTTGTACTTTCGCCAGCAGATAAGCCAGATATTCTGCGCAGATCTGCCAGTTCATCCCATTTTTCCAAAAGATTCCCTTCCATCCACGCTCCTAGGAACCACGGGTGAATGTAAGAAGAGCGGCATACTGTTCGAGTATTGCCGAGGTTTGCCGCAACCGTATCAATAACCGCCAACATCGCTTTGTTAAGGCCCGCCTCAGTTGTGGGAACAACCCAATCACCCTCGCTCCACAGTTTTTGCATTGATTCTACATCTGGCAGTTTCTTGAGCCATTTTTTCATGACTTTTCCGTCTTGTGGCTTTGAAAGGAATGCTAGACGCTCTGCGCATCTTGATGTAGCCGCCCAAGTTCTGAAGTTCTTGGCAGTAAAGCCTTCACCGCTATTGGCACGGATATATTGGTTGATGTGCTCCGCTTTCAAATCGACCTCATTGCCTGATTCTGAGATGTACATAAATAAGTCTGCATTCTTTACTCCCAAACGATTGGTTCGTAGTATTAAGTCAACAAGATGATCATCTTCTATAGTAATCTCCCAGTCTTTGTCAGATTTTCCAGTAAACGAAAATACCGCATCATGACGTCCCTCGGCCTCATCGCCTTTGATATGCTTTAGGTGCATTGATTTGAGGGTAGTTAGACCATATGATTCGTTGGCTTTAGCATATTCATCACTGCCAACACGAATATTGTAGAGGTCAATGAGCCGAACAACAAGTGCGGAAACAGTATGCAGTGACATGGCCTTTTCTGCTAAGTCTCGTTCTACTTGCTTGCGCAGTCGAGGTAGTTGTGAAGCAAAATATACCACATCATCATATTTCATTTCAGTAGTAATTTCAGTCCAATCTGAATGATAACGATATTGTAATCTACCTTTTACATCACGACCAGTGGCTTGAATATGGCCCCTCGCATTTGGACAAATCCACACCTCAGTCCACGCTGGAGGTAAAGCAAGTGAATTCCAGCGGTTAATCGGGTCTTTATCGTCGATTGGATTGCCATCAGGTGCTAGGTACTGCCAAAGGTATTCATCTTCTTGATTAGCAATGTTTTGACGCGATACACCGGCTAAAGATGGGTCGCTGCGAACTAAAGTTGCTCGCATCAAGGCTTCATCAGAATCGATTGGCACAAATCCACCGGTTAGCCCACAGGCGATGAACTTAGTGGCATAATGTCAAACTAAGACGGGCAATACTTGGTATCAAATCTCATCATTTGCTTGTCTTTTTCTTTCAAGGTAAATCATTACCGCCCATACGGCAAGTAAGATTCCCAGATTAGTAAACCAAATTGACGGTTCAGACCATCGAGTGCCATCATATCGCCAATCTGATATCGGATGAAAAACCGGGGTTGGGAAAAATTGTGCGGTGTGACTTGGAATATCTGTTACTATGTTTAACAACCAAGGTAACCAAATCAAGAACGCCTGTTTCTTAGCACTCATGGTGGCTAAGTAAAACCCCTTGAGGAATCTAGGTGTGCCGAACTTCGCTAGATACCACCATGTTGCGAAGAATAACACAATCACCGTTATTGAACTATGACTCCACTGATAAATTTCCCAAGAAAGTGGGTGGAAATCTGCGGTAACAGTAGTGTCGTCAACTGTTGGATTTCGATGGCCGGTGAAAAGTGAAAAGATCGTGACTGGTAAGAAAGCCATCAAGTCAGGAATAACTCCCATTGCCCCAGAGAATCTACCTTTGATTTTACCATGAGTCACCGCCATTCCCCAAAACCAATGAGATATCACATCCATACTAGGAAGTCGATGTCCATCCATTGATAAAATGATTGTAAATTTGTAATGTTAACTAGAGCATGACAGCATTGAACATCCAACTCGATGCCTTGCCCATTCTGGACGCTTCTTGAACCATTTTTCATCAAACTCGGGTTGTTCAGCATAAGGTTGCTTGAGTAATTGGTATAATTCTTCACAAATCGAATAATCACCTGCCTCCGCGCCATCAATCGCCAGTTGAGCCATCCAATTTCTTAGGACATATTTTGGATTGACTTCGTTCATTTTATCTCGGTTTGGAAGACCATCAACTCTCTTCCACCACTTATTCAACCAAACATTCCACTCGGTTACTGGGATGTTATCTTGGTCATAAAATGCTGCTTTTAACAATGTTATATCGGGCTGCTCAACGGCAGATAGTAGTCTAAAGAAAATGGTCATATCTGTCTCCACTTGTTGAAGCAGTGAGGTTAATTCATCAACTAGAGTTTCATCAGATTCCTGTAAATTTTCCATGCCTAACTTTTCTAACCACATTGAATTTTGTAGTTCGCTGTAATATTGATTATAACGTTCTAGTACCTGATATAATAGTTCAACATCATCCATTAAAGGCGCGATTGACTCCAATAATCTAGCGACATTCCAAGCTCCAATTTGTGGTTGCTGGTCATATCGGTAACGGCGTCTTGAGGAATCTGTGGTATTAGGGGTCCAATCATGGTCATAATTTTCTAACCATCCATATGGTCCATAATCGATAGTTAAACCATGAATTGACATATTGTCGGTATTCATAACGCCGTGAACAAAGCCAACCCGCATCCAGTTAGAGATCATTATCGCGGTTTGTTCAGCAACATGAGTTAGCCAATTGATGCGGCCATTGTCATCAGCCACGGAATGTTGGGGGAAATGATTCTTTACGGTGTGTTCAAGAAGTTGCCTCAGCGCGTCATAATTCCCATCGGCAGTGTGGATTTGGAAACTTCCGAAGCGAATAAAACTGGGAGCAACACGGCAGACAACAGCACCAATTTCAGGGGCGGGATTGCCATCATACATCACATCCCTAGTGACCATTTCTCCAGTTGTCACCAAAGATAATGCTCTGGTGGTTGGAACATTTAGGTGAAACATAGCCTCACTACACAAGAACTCTCTTACGGATGAACGTAGTACTGCCTTGCCGTCAGCAAATCGGGAATATGGTGTAGTTCCAGCGCCTTTTAGCTGTAATTCTAATACTTCATCTGGCAATTGTACTTCTCCCAAAGTTATTGCTCTGCCATCACCTAATTGGTGAGCCCAATTACCAAATTGATGACCACCGTAGCGCTGAGCATACGGCAGCATACCATCTACTACACTTCCTCCACCTAAGACTAATTCATGTCCTCTTTCTAGCTTTAATTTGTTAGCCATTTCTTTTGACCACAGGATTAATTTTGGATTTGGTGGGATTGATGGCGCTACTCTAGACCAACAGACTCCAGGTACTTGTCGGGGTTTGCCGCCAATCTGTTTGTCGCCGGGAGTCTGGTCAATAAATCGGCTAAGCCACTCTAGTTTTTCCAACCCTGTCACACCCATAGCACCAACTCCAGTGTTTTGAATTTGTGGATGGAATCAGTTGATTAGATTTTGTCAATGCCAATTTGATGTTTGATTAGGTGTCATTCAGATTCTTGGTTAGCCATAAATTCGGCGAAATCTTCCTCGTTGTCAAATTCAATAACTAGCGGAGAAATTTCTTTACAATCCTGACATTGATACTGTTGTCCTGTCATAAATCCTAGATATGGATATACTCTGATACTAAAACAAAAGGCACAGATTCTGAAGGACATGCTTGATGATTTGTGGTTTACTATATGATTACTTGTCAATAACTATCAAAACAATGATTTATATCATCAAACAATTAATGCGGGCTATGGCAAGAGAATGTAACATAGACGCAAGAGGCAAATTTTTCCGCCTCGTTGGAGGCTCAGTATCGGTATTTGCCGGAATAGTTGCATTTTTGCTAATCGTTGTTGGTATCTTACCAGAAAATATCTTCACCACCGCTTCAGTAGTCGGAATGTTTGCTGGCGGTGCGCTTGGAATTTATGAAGGAAGATCCGGATGGTGCATAGCAAGAGCCATGGGGATAAAAACTCCGATTTGATAATCGAAGTCAACTCTAAACCCCTCAAAAGCCACATTTTGGACGGTGAGCATTGGTTAACCTTATACCATATTTTGCAAGATTAGTGCTGATGGGGTGCACTATATGGAGCGGGAGCAAGGGACGTTGACTGAAAGTTTTTCAGATTCAGTACTAAAACAAGCAAATAATCAAAGTAAAACTACAGAGGAAATTACTCTTCAGGTAAAACCCCAACCAGTGGTAACAGATGATACATCATTTGCCAGTCTTGCAACTCGGATTGTCGACGAGGTAGTGGCGACTAAATCACCAACAGCATTAGCCAAACAAGTTCTAGAACGTGTTGGTATTGGTAATGACTTGAACTCTACAGAACCACAAATCTTCAATGGTCACTTGCGCCATGTCGGTAAGCGAGCAAGAAAAGTAGTCCGTAAGCAAAATCAAAGTCAGCAATTAAAAATTAGGCGGGTCAAGAAAGCCCACCGTGGCCCACCGCCTAATCTTCGCAGAATGGGTGCACCACCAGAAACTAGAGTGCGCCCCGCCATTGGAATGAAGGATGAAACTCGTCGTTCTGCACGAGATTTAGACAATAAGCGCGGCAAATCGAAAAGGAAACGACGTTTGTTTAGACGATGAATATTCTACAAATCGTCAAAAAGGGTGACCTTCCCGCTTAACTTGGTGAGGTTATGGATATCGCTAATCCTAGTGAAGAACACGCAATGCTACGCTCAATGGTAAGAGACTGGGTAAACGAATTTGTCGAACCTCAAGCATTTGAGCACGACAAACATGAAAGATTTAACTTAGATTTACTAAGATCAATGGGGGATATGGGCTTATTGGGCATCAGTGCACCTGAAGAGCATGGTGGTGCTGGACTAGACGCAACTGCTTGTGCAATAGTTCACGAAGAACTTTCAGCATCAGACCCAGGCTTTGCCCTAGCATATCTGGCTCACGCAATGTTATTTGTCAACAACTTAGCATTCAACGGTAATGAAGACCAAAAAGCTCGAATTTTGCCTAAGGTTTGCTCCGGTGAATGGATTGGTGCCATGGCTATGTCAGAACCAGATGCTGGTACTGATGTCTTAGGATTAACCACTAGTGCGGTACAACAAGATGATGGGACTTGGAAACTGAATGGTCGAAAGATGTGGATTACTAACGGTTGTTTAGACGAAACGGGAACTCCTGCTGATGTTGTTTGGGTTTATGCAAGAACTGGAACTGATGATAAAGGACGAGTTCAACTTTCAACTTTCTTAGTCGAGGCAGGTATGCCTGGTTATTCAGTTGGCCAAAAAATCTACGACAAGACAGGCATGAGAGCTTCCAATACGGCAGAGTTAGTATTTGATGATTGTATAGTACCTGCTGAGAATCTAGTTGGCGGACTTGGTGAATCATTAATTCACATGATGTGTAACTTAGAAGTTGAGCGCCTAACCCTTGCTGCAATGTCTTTGGGAATCGGTCGTAGGTGTCTTGATGAAATGAATCGTTATGCTACTGACAGAACTGCATTTAGGAATAAAATACGGGACTTTGGCCAAATTCAAAAGCATATAGGTGATTCGTGGGCTAAGTATCGTGCTATGAGATCCTACATTTACGACACCGCAGCAAATATGCAACTTGGTAAACCCGGTCATCGGTTAGATTCTGATGGTGTCAAACTATTTTCATCAACCGCCGCCAAAGAAATTGCTGATTCGGCAATTCAAGTAATGGGTGGTTACGGGTATGTTGGTGAATACCATGTTGAGCGATTGTGGCGTGATTCTAAGTTATTGGAAATTGGTGGTGGAACTATAGAATCTCATCAAAAGAATATTGTCAAAGACTTATTCAAGAATCCAGAATCAATTAATCAATGATTTCTTGTTCATCAGTAATTCCTACTAGATTTTTAGTTGATTGCCAAACTGAAGCAATCATACTTGTAGCCAGTAATAGTCCAATTGCGATAACTGTTCCCCATACCCATATGTTAGATACGGTAGTCATTGTCTCATCATAAACCATTAATCCAAGAGAGGTAGTAATCCCAACTGCTGCCGCGGTTTGAAACAAGAGGAGTTTTGGTAGTCGAAGCATATTAGATGATTGGCCTAGCCTTGATAGCATGTACATTGACCAAGTCATAGCACCAATGCCCCAAATTGGTATTTCTGCCGGATAACTATCCATTATCAGTATTGCACGTTCAGAAATGAATTTGTCGGCCCCAAACAATACCACAATCCATACCAGTGATGCTCCAAGAAGATGAATCACTTCTCCCATAACTGGTGAAGTTGTAGTATTAGTCTCTCTTTCTTGCTTTGGTTGGGCGGTGGTGACTTGGTGGACTTTTGAATTATTAGTTGATATTGCTTTATGTCGACGTTCTAGATGATCAATCCGTTGTGATAGACGCTGCATTTCTTCAACAATAGTAATCATTGTTTCATTTTGTTCTGAGGCAATTTCCATCCTCTCATTTTCAAATTCAGGCAAGGTGACCATTGACGGGACATCATCAAATAGTCCTGCTTCTGACAATTCAGTCTTAGTTTGTGTCAGCCTCTCTTGTTTCTTTTGTTGGCGTTTTTCCTTTTGCTCAGAAATCGTAGCCTTGATTGAATTATTGGTGTTTTCAACCATTGATTTGGTACTATTTGCCACCTTTTTGGATAGAATGCCAAGACGTTTTTTGGTCTTATCCAATTTTTCAGATAATGTCGATGGCTCACTATCTGTCATAGTCAGCCATTAGGGGCTTATTTGTTAATTATTTGCCCGCCTAGTATCCCACAGGAACTGGGTCAATCATTCTCCAAAGATACCATGATGCTGCAGTTCTGTATGGTGACCATCGCTTGGCGATTTCAACTACATCATCTTTTGATTCAGCCTGTGGTGCTAACATTTTGACAGCCTTAACAAGACCAATATCACCCACGCTAAATACGTCAGGACGCATAAATGAGAACATTAACATCATTTCAGCAGTCCACGGGCCTATGCCTTTGAATTGAATCAAATGCTGCTTTATTTCGTTATCAGTCATGGTTTCCCAATCTTGATTTAATAGCAACTCGGAATTAGCTGCTAAACCATGGATATAGTTTGACTTAGGTCTAGTTAATCCACAAGCAGCAATTTCTTCTTGAGTAAATTTCATGACATTTTCTGGGGTAGCACTACCAAGCATTTTCACTAATCTGCCCCAAATAGCATCAGAGGCAATTACTGATATCTGTTGGCCGACAATTGATCTTAATGTAGTTTGAAACAAATCACCTTTCCCTTCAAGACATCCATCGGGATATTTCTTGACGATTTCTCCGAGTAGTTCATCATTTGATAAGGCTGCAACGGCGTTATCCCACCATGCTGGTTTCCCGGTCTGCATATCACGCAAATAGGGGTGTAGGTTTTGACCTCTTGCATGTAGGCACAAACATGCGAGACAACCTACTGGAGATGTTAGAGTTGAAACAGCTGTCAAGAACTGGATGGCTTCGTTCTGGAGTCGAAAATCCAGAATCTGTAGCAGCACACTCTTGGGGCATGGCGGTATTGGCACTAAGACTAGCCCCAAATGAGCTTAATCTGGAGAGAGTATTATCGCTCTGCTTAGTTCATGACCTCCCAGAGGTCAGAGTCGGCGATTTAACTCCGCATGATGATACCTCAAATAAAGCAGAATTAGAACTCCAAGCAATGGCTGAAATTGCTCCACAGTGGTTATCACTTTTCGAAGAGTATGAAGCAGGTGAAACAGCAGAAGCGAAATTCGTCAAACAAATCGATAAATTGGATATGGGTCTTCAAGCAATACTGTATCAAACTAAGCAAGACATTGCTCTAGAGGAGTTTATTGCCAGTGCAAAATCCAAGATAAGTGATAAGAATTTACTTAGATTTCTTGACTAAAGTTTCCGACAAGGACAAAAACTAGTTTGTCTCCCGCTTGAACAGAGCCCGATAGTGTAGGGGTCCATCATGGTGGGTTTTGGTCCCGCCGACGTCGGTTCAAATCCGACTCGGGCTACTCCTCATTCAAGAGACGTCAATTTCAAATTTAGATAGTATTGGAGTCAATAGCGAAAATATTAGTGCAATCCAAACGATTGCTCCAAAACTACCGTCTAAACCTTCATCACCACCCCAAACCTCATCAGGGCCAACTCCTGGCTGAAATATCATAAATATCAAAACCCCAACAAACAATAAAACACTGGAAACTATAGGTGAAAACTTTCGAATCATGTCGTTTATCTTATATCCGTTGTCTGGTAAATTCATTAGTCCAGTATTGGCAAGTATTGCTGCAACTCTTGATATAACTCCAACAATAGCAACAACAAGGGTAATTATCAAAATTATTTTCAAGATTAGAGTAGAGGTTTTCCAAGATTTCCAATAATCGAGGGATTGTTTAATATCGTCACATTGTGCAGAACTACCATCCACACATCGTGCATCATAGAAGTCTTCTTCATCTTCAACTAGTTCAGAATATGTTACAGTTTCACCTAATCCAAATCCAAATCCGTAATCCAGTTCAACTTCAGATAGGCCCATTGTGAGAAAATCTTCATCATCTAAACTTATTGAATACCAAGAACTAGAACTTAAGCAAATAATTACCATTATTAACATCACTAAAGAAACGCCATGTCCAGCCCATTCAAGTGGGTGAATAGGTTTGCTTTTATCAAATTCATTGACCATTTTTTTTGGTGTTCTTGGACCAGAACTACTGACCAAAACGCCAGTAAATTGGGCTTTGAGTATTGGTACAAACAGGCAACATAGGTTTCCAATCGTAAACGCTAGGGCAATAAGTATCGACGGTATGTCACCAGCATCTTCATAGCCAAATACAGATAATAAGAACATCAAACCAGAGATGCAGGTAATCCCGATCAATCCGATATATTCGCCCTTCGCAGTTTTAAATCCAAAAGCCATGCCAACCATTGCAAAGCCAATGACTACTAGAGAAATAATAACAAAAACCAGACCAAACGAAGTTCCTGAGCCATATGCAGATTCTGCGCTACTAAGCGCTAATCCCAAGATTATACCCCCTAGGCCCAATATGATAACTAAGCCCATGTAGATACAAAATGCAATTCCTGCTACCTTTGGAACTGCTGGCATTTCATTGAAGTCAGTGGTTATTATTCGGTTATCTGTATGGGTCACAGCATCATCAAATGATTCCTCTTCCTCGATATTCCATTCGAATTCACCATCACACAGTGGACATGCAAATTCGCCTGACGCATCATCATCAAGCTCTATTTCCCCTTCACAGTGTGGACAAAGAATCTCAACCATAGATGTACTTGTTTCAATCCGGTAATTAACAATTCTCCCTACATACCACATATTCAAGAATCTAGTGTGACTGGGAGGGACTACGGGATTGACATGGATAGTATTGCAGTTATCGGCGCAGGACAAATGGGAAATGGAATTGCACAAGTTGCAGCATGTGCTGGATATACTGTTGTGATGGTCGATATCAAGCAGGATTACGTTGACAAAGGTATCTCGACTATTGAGCGTTCACTAGGCAAACTGGTCGCCAAAGAACGCATGACTCAGTCTGATGCAGACGCTGCACGTGCTAGAATATCTACCTCAATAGATCGTAATGATTGTTCCACAGTAGATTTGGTAGTTGAGGCAGTCCCAGAAATAATGGATTTGAAAGTGTCCATCTTTTCTGAACTTGACAAAATTTGTAAACCGGAATGTATCTTAGCATCAAATACCTCCTCAATTTCTATTTCAGAGATTGCCAAGGCTACCAGTAGACCTGACAAGGTGATTGGTATGCACTTCATGAATCCAGTACCGATAATGAAGTTAGTTGAAATTATCAATGGCGAAGCAACAAGTGATGCAACCAATGCCTCTGTGGTTAGTGCAGCGGCAAAGATGGGCAAAACTGCGTTATCTTGCAACGATTCACCTGGTTTCATTTCCAATAGAATTCTTTGTCCAATGTTAAATGAAGCAATATTAACTTTACAAGAGGGAGTTGCAGAACCTGAAGCAATTGATGGAATCATGAAACTCGGTATGAATCATCCAATCGGTCCGTTAGCTCTATCTGATTTGATTGGACTAGATACTGTATTACACATCATGAATGTTTTACATGAAGGCTTAGCAGATGACAAATATGCACCAGCACCATTACTCAAATCAATGGTCACTGAAGGCAAATTAGGCAGGAAATCTGGTGAAGGTTTTTACAAGTATTAATTATCAAGAACTACTGAGGCTCAAATATGAATCCTAATTTAAATGTTTTAGGCAAAGAATTGCAAGAATGCTCAACAGATCCGCTGACTGGTTGGTATCGGGATGGTTGTTGTAATACTGATGAAAATGACCGAGGTCTGCATGTAGTATGCGGTATCTTGACCGAAAAGTTTCTTGAATTTGCTAAATCAAAAGGTAATGATTTGATAACTCCAGCACCACAATTTAATTTTCCCGGGCTCACACCAGGCGACCGCTGGTGTGTTTGTGCTAGGACTTGGCTAGATGCAGCCAATCATGGTGTTGCATGTCCAGTTAACTTAGAGGCAACTCATGAAGAATCGCTGAGGATTATTCCCCTAGAACTACTGGAAATGTATGCAGAGTAGTGAATCAATGTCCAATCAAGAAACCTTCCTCATTACCGGTGCATCCAAGGGTCTTGGTCGGTCAATAGCAATATTACTAGCAAAAAAGGGCTATGTCGTTGTAGGGCTCGCTAGATCATCAATGGAATTAACTTCACTAGACAAAACTCTAAAATCTTTCAATCCAAAATGTACAGTTTTGGAGTGTGACTTGTCATCAGCAGCAGAGGTCAACAATATCGGCCATTTGATTGTAGATGCGTACCCTTCGATATCAGGTTTAGTACATAATGCAGGCATAATTGGGCCTGTGGATAATATGTTTGCGGTAAATGCTGATGAATGGGATGTTGCATTACAAGTTAACTTGTCTTCTGTGCAACGATTAACTGGAATTATTTATGAGTCACTAGCTGCCGCAAATGGCTGTAGAGTTACCACGATTTCAAGCGGTGCAGCAATAAAATCTCTGCCTTCATGGTCAGCCTATTGTACTTCGAAGGCAGCTCTAGAAATGTGGACTAAATGTCTGGCCCAGGAAGGAATGAGTGATAATATCACTGCGATTTCTTTCGCCCCTGGCATCGTTGATACCGGCATGCAAGCAACCATAAGGTCGGTACCAAAGCAAAAATTTCCCATGGTTGATCGATTTATTGGTTTTCATGAAAATGGTGATTTAACTAACCCGGACGATGTTGCAAGTGCCATGTTTGAGCTAATTACTCAACACGATATCTCAGTTTCTGGTCAAAGGTTCGATGTCAGAGATTTGTGAAATTCAACTAATATTAGCGGCAATGGTCATAAGCCAACACACAGCCAGCAATATGAGGCAGACCCATGGTAGGAACTGATAGAGTAGAAATTAGAACACTGAAAGTAGGCAGATTTTGTGTCGTTGACGATGAGGCATACAAAATTTTGAGTATTTCTACATCTAAGCCTGGTAAGCACGGCTCTGCCAAAGCTCGTATTTCTTTAGAAAGCATCTTCACAGGTAAGAAAATATCTCACGTAGGTTCAGTAACTGATACGATTAATGTCCCAATGATTGAGAAAGGGACAGCAACTGTGACTCACCTAGAAGGCAGTGAAGTTCATGCAATGAATGATAGAGATTACTCTATGATGATTCTTCCTATGCCAAATAGTGATGTTGGAATGACAATTGAAGCCGGTCAGAAAATAATGTGGCAAGAAGCTCTTGGTCGATACATCATTATCCGTGACCACTGAAACCATAATTATTGGTAAGAAATACAACACTTACTGTAGTTTGTAGGTGTCTAGTTCATAAACTAAACATGATTAATTAACAATATGGCTGGCGAAGCGGTAGCAATCGAGAATGGTAGTGCAAAAGAGATTCTCAACTCAATGAGTGATGACAAAAAGAAGTCACTGAAAAGTTGGTATTTCTATGACTGGGCAAATCAAGCATATGCTCTAACAGTAATGACGGTAATTGCTCCAGCCTTGATGGCAGCATTATACAATACTGCAACTGGTACTCAGTCTGGTGACACATTTTATGCTTGGGTTTTGACCTTTTCCATGCTCTTTGTCGTGGTAACTGCTCCGGCACTTGGAGTAATTGCTGACAAGATGCCAATCAAGAAAAAATTACTGAAATGGTATACAATTGTTGGAATTATCTTTACTGCAATGATGGGTGCAGCCCCATATTTTGGTTCCCAAGGATATTTGGTGTTAGCACTAATGTATACCATTGGGACCATCGGTTTTACTGGTGGTAACGTAATTTATTATTCCTTTATGCCCTATCTAGCTCCAAGACAATGTCAAGACCATGTTTCTACTTGGGGTTATGCATATGGCTTCATTGGAGGTTCTATGATCCTAATTTTCCATCTGATAATCTTAATGGGGACTAGTTGGGATACTAATTTCCAAATGGCTATAATATTCTCTACCTCCGCAATTTGGTGGTGGGGATTCGGCTTACAGATATTCAAGTGGACTCCAGAACCAGATATTCCGTCTTCTATGGAATGGAAGGGCTTGAAAGATGCCACTAAGGTGGCTTACAGTCAGGTTTTCCAAACATTCAAAGAAATAAAAAGATTCAAGGTTTTAGCATATTTCCTACTTGCCTATCTGCTCTTTTATGATGGGGTAAATACTATCGCCAGCATGGCTACTGCATTTGGTGAATCAGTGCTAAGATTAAACCAAAGCATGAACGTTATGCTTCTTCTAACAGTCAACATTGTGGCAATACCTATGACAATCGTATTTGGTAAGTTGGCAGACATAAAAGGTACCAAATTCGCACTTATGACGGCTCTATTCATCTACTGTTTTGTTGCTATTGTAGCAGCAGGTTTTGCCCCTCTTGAACTAGAAGGTGAAGAAGATGCAGAACGTTATGATTTTACCTTTGAATGGGATAACGCTACACAAGAGTATGAATTAACCACTTTGTATGACCGTGGATATGAGAGTTGGGTTGGAGAAACATCAGCAGGAGATTCTGAATTCAGAGATAATTTCCAAGAGTATTTCCCAGATAACTCGACAGATTACTCTAAGGAAAGTTCTGGTTCTTCCACCATAGGTACTGGTTTACTAGTATGCTTAATGATACTGGCATTTGTTGCAATAATTGGTGGTGGAGTAATGTTTATTCAGAGTAAAGACCTTGGTAAGATGGGTGTTGTAGCAATGATTGCTATTGTAGTGGTCGGTATTCTTGGTGCATCACTGCTTGCTGGCCAATCTGAAAAAGCTGAAGATGAATTACATAACATCGGAGTGACAGATGCCAATTCAATTGTGGCTAATTTCGACAATATTAGCGACCATAGATTTGCCATTATATTTATTGATGGCCCATTAGCTGGACAAGACGAAATTGGCGATACTCATCCAACTGTTGTGGATCAAGGTGGCCCGGTTGATGGATGGGCTAAATTCATGCGCGACAATGTCTGGCAACCGTTTGGCATTAGCGTGGCATTGCAATGGATTATTCTTGGTATGTTTGTTGGTGTTGCGATGGGTTCAGCCGGAGCACAAGCTCGTTCAATGTTCTCTCAATTAGTCCCAGAAACCAGAACCTCTGAATTCTTTGGATTCTTCGGCTTCCTCGGTAAATCTGCTGCTATGATAGGGACATTCCTGTATGGTATTACAAGTACGGCATTCGATAGCAGAGTTGCTATTCTGTCCATCACAGTGGTGATTTTAGCCGGGACATATCTTACCAGTAAGGTAGATTTGGAAGAGGGAATAAGAGTCGCTGAAGAAG
>QXXX01000034.1 GCA_009887195.1 Candidatus Poseidoniales archaeon
TGAGGTAAATAAAAAGCCGTTTTTCCAATTACCCCAAGAAATAGGGGTTTGAAGCCTTCAACTAAACAGTCATTTAAAACCGCCTAAATGTCGTGATTGCAATTAGAGGCCGGTGTACAAAACGGTTTTTGAGCTGAATGTCGATGTCAAATGAGAGCCTTACTCCTGATGAATCACTCGCAGTGAACGGTGAGAGTTTCCATTGGGCTAAGCGTTTCTTGGGCAAAAAGATGGGTTCTGAGGCGGCGAAGTTGTACGCCTTTTGCCGCCTGTTAGACGACATGGCAGACGGTGACATTGAAAATGGACCTGCCAGACTAGTTAACATTAGAGCTGCGTTAATCGAAGGCAACACCGACGCCGACCCCGCACTGAAATCATTCAGCCCGCTAATGGAAGACCAAGATTTCCCGCTGCCGGTATTAATCGCACTAATCGATGGTTTACTTGACGATCAGCGAGAAGAAGTGATTTTTGTTGATGAAGCAGAATTACTCAGATACGCCTACAGAGTTGCTGGAACTGTTGGGCTACTAATGTGCCATGTACTTGACTGTCACGACCCAGATGCCAAAGCACATGCTATTGATTTGGGCATTGCAATGCAGTTGACCAATATCGCAAGAGATGTGCTAGAGGATGCCCAAATGGGCCGTAGATACTTGCCTGCCACTTGGACTGGTGATATCAGTCCACAGGAAATTGTCGATGCGGCTAATAACCCGGGCGGGCAACACGGTCAAATCATCACCCAGTCAGTTGAGCGCCTACTAGCAATGGCTGAGCAGTTTTATGCTAGCGGTGCCAAAGGTTTCTCGCAATTGCACTGGCGTGCTCACATGTCGATTGCTATCGCAGCCAAAGTTTACCGACAAATTGGTGTACAACTAGCTAGCAAAGGCTATGTTTGGCATCAAGGCAGACAAGTAACCACACGAACTAGAAAATTAATTTGTTCCCTAAAAGCCGTTGCTGGTTTATTCAAGCGCATAGCTAGAAAGAAACACGAACACAATTCAAACCTCCATAATTCTCTGGGGGGGCTACCGTATGTCTCATGACATCGCAGTAATTGGTAACGGATGTGCAGCATTATCTTTAGCCGCCAAGGCTGAGCAACTTCCCGATTACCACCTCACTTTAATCAAACCAAATGGTGCACCAAAATCCAAAGACCATGTGTGGGGGTTTTGGAGTGATGAAACTCTTGAAGACGCGGTAAAGTTAGCTAAGGGCACTTGGCACCAGTGGGCGATTATTACTCCAAAGAAACGTACCATAATGTCCTCAACATCAATGCCCTACAATGCCATTAAACGAAGTGATTGGACTGCTCATTGTCAAAGTCTAGCACAATCCTCTGGCGTCAGGATTATCGACCAAGAAGATTGGCAGATGGAGGATAATTCAACAGTATTTGACACTAGACCACCAGTGGTTCCTGATGAGTGTATCCTCCAACATTTCCACGGTTTAGAAATCAAAACTAAAACTCCAGTTTTTGAGGCGGATACCGCGATATTGATGGACTTTAGAGTCGACCAGTCAAAGGGTATGCATTTTATCTATTTACTACCATACTCAACTACTGAAGCCTTGGTTGAATCAACTATTTTTTCAACCGAGTTAGCCGATGAGCAGTTTTACCTCTCGACTATTGATAATTATTTAGCCAAGTATTACGATGTGGAAGAATATGACATTACTCACCGTGAAAATGGCGTTATTCCCCTTGGTAAATTAGCCCCTCATGATGTTAATATCCCCGGCTTAGGGGCTAATGGTGGGGCAACTAGACCAGCTAGCGGCTATGCTTTTTTGTTTATTCAGCGTCAAATTAGTTCCGCAATCAAGCGAGTTAATGCCGGCAAAGAACTTACCTTTTCCAACCCTCACAAGCGACTAGACCTGTGGATGGATTCGGTGTTACTTACGGTTCTTAGACACTGGCCACAGCACGGCCCAAACCTGTTTTCAAGTATGGCCAGAACGCTTACTGGTGACCAGTTTGTCAAATTTTTAAGTGGTGATGCTGGTTGGTGGATTCGCCTTAAGGTTATTTTCTCAATGCCGAAAATACCGTTTCTCAAAGCACTAACTAAACGTGCTTTTACCCGCAAGAAAGTTAGCACTGCGGTGGTGGCCTAATGGACCTAGTATCTGGATTATTGGACCTAGGTGTGTGGAATTTAATCGGTCTAGCCGGTATTGTGCTGATCGGTTTGCCACATGGAGCGCTAGATGGTGCTGTTGCCATGCATTTGGGTCTAGTTGACAAATTCTCAACCATGGCAAGATTTGTCGTTATCTATGTTGGATTAGCCGGACTGGTGGTCGGTGCTTGGATTATTGCTCCATCGCTAAGTTTAATCGTTTTTCTAACCATTAGTATGTTGCATTTTGGCGCTGGTGATGCTAGACATGGTGAAGGAATACTACGTTTTGCTGAAACTCTAGCTCATGGTGGTCTAGCAATCGTTGGCATTAGTCAATTTCATCGCAGTGAAGCAGATGAGATATTTTACTATCTAATTGACCAAGATACGGCAATAGTTTGGCTAGCCATCAATGTGCTAACTGTGGCAGTAATTGTTGCCATTATAGCTTGTGTAAGTCAGGCAGCAAAGGATGTCAAATGGTCTACTACGACCTTGGAATTACTGATACTTGGAATCGTGTATGCTCTGGTTCCCCCGCTACTTGGCTTTGCAATATACTTCTGTCTGGTTCACTCAGCACGACACTTTAGGCGAATTTTATCGACCATCAAAGCGACTGTTGATTTTTCTAATATCAAAAATCAGGCGATTTTGTTTACCGCAGCAAGTTGGATTGCTGCAGGAATCGCCTTCTGGATGTTTGCTGATTTTGCTGACCCTGGACCAACCGTTATGCGCATTACTTTCATTGGACTAGCTGCCCTTACCGTGCCGCATATGTTGCTTATTGATGGGGTAATGAAATCAAAACAAGTCTCTATAACCTGACCTCCAAATCTTAAGTTATGGACCTGTATGATTTATCGTTCTTTTTCTCCACTATGTGGGTTGGACCTTTTTGGTTTGCCATGCTAGTATTTCCCGAACATGAAATGACTAAAAAAGCACTCAGGGGGCCATGGTTCTTCCTTGGACCACTAATTGTCTGGTGGTTAGTTACCATCGCTAATCCACAAGCTATGCTAGACTTAGCAAAGGACATGGCAAAACCAGACAGCATCCTAGACGGCCTAGCGGCAATAATGGGCAGCAGACCTGGCGCAGCAGCAGCATGGGCTCACATGGTTGCGGGAGATATCTTTGTCACAAGGTGGATTTGGCAGCGCTGCTTAACTAATAGCGCACCTCGCTGGATTGCGGCAACATCGGTATTCTTTGGCGTCATGTTGATGCCTATTGGACTACTCATGTGTGCAATACTGGTTCGTGGGGAAGGCAACGTTACTGAAGCCAATCCAACCGCTGCTTGATGTATGGTTCTGCCTTACTGCGACAAAGTCAGCTTATTGACTAATTTTGATAGATTGACCAGTCATCTTCAGGAGAATATCGGTAATACCAGCTTCCTGAACCTTCTGGCCACTCTAACCAGTAAGTTCCTTTGTCATCCAATTCACCTAATGAATAGGCTGATGGGGCTTCGGTTTGATTCAACTCACCCTCACTTGCACCCATGGCTAACTTTTCATCAAGAAGTTTAGTTCGCTCACCAGTATTAATTACCTCTGACAGACCAAAATAGGCATCATTGTGAGCAATTTGATACAATTCATTTGGAGTTGAGGATTGAAGTTCCTCTATCAAGACCAATAGCTTTTCACGGGTCTCTTTCTTGATTTGATTATTGGTGAACCTGGCAGTTAAATCACCTTTCAAATTCACTAACTCTTCAGCTAATTCTTCAGGGTTGCTGTGGTAGGCTTGAACTAATGATTGAAGATAAGTCAACTCATTACGCTCTTCTTTGGTAAGTTTGGAATTCTTGCGTAACACTTGGACCCAGCGGAAAGTGTCAGGGAGAATTGCCGCTACTGCATTAGTCTGTAGTAAAGCAAGCAATGCTACTAATATTGCTCCAATACCTACTGTTGTGGTTACAGCACCATTGTCGCCAGAAAGCAGGCCATCGAGTATTGTGTTAGCGTCGTCATCATCGGAATCCTCTATCTCACAACCATTAGCGTCAACGATTCTACCCGGTATTGTGTAAGGACAGTTATCTTCCAAATCCGGAACTCCATCACTATCAGAATCTAATGTTGAATTAGTCTGGTTGGTGTTATCGGTTTCATTTGTCGTATCAGTTTCGTTTGTCTCATCCTGTTCGAACAAGTCAGCAATACCGTTCCCGTCAGCATCCAGGCAACCAAAGTAGCCATCTGCTGTTGAATTACCGGCAATGTCAAGACAATAATCTGCTTGTGAAGCACCAGTAATGAATACACCTGTCCACTCAGACATTCGACTATCATTCCAACTGGAATCACCCCAGTTGTCACCATAGCCGTCACCATCGCTATCAAACCACTGAGTTGCATCTAGTGGGAAATCATCCTCAGTATCTTCAACACCATCACCATCAGCATCAAGTTGCATGGCTGAGCAACCATTAGCGTCGACTACTGCATTTTCCAGTGTGTTAGAGCAAAGATCGTTAACATCATTCACGCCATCACCATCAGTATCAACATCGGTTGTTTGACTTGAATCATTGGGGTAAGCATCAGAATTATCACCTACACCATCACCATCTGAATCTACAGTTTCACTTGCATCATTAGGGAAATCATCGGTATTATCGCCGACTCCGTCCCCGTCTGAATCAAATCTTTCAAAAGCATTCATCGGGAAGGCGTCGCTATTATCGCCAACACCATCACCGTCTGTATCGGTAGTTTCCCCTGCATCATTAGGAAAATCATCTGAGTTATCGCCAACACCGTCGCCATCTGAATCGGCTTGTTCAAAGGCATTTGATGGGAAGGCGTCTGAGTTATCTCCTACACCATCACCGTCTGTATCGGTAGTTTCCCCTGCATCATTAGGAAAAGCATCACCATTATCGCCAACACCATCACCATCAGTGTCTAATGTTTCACTGGCATCATTAGGTAATGCATCTGCGTTATCGCCAACGCCATCACCATCGCTATCGGAATTTTCACTAGCATCATTAGGGAAGTCATCCCCTGAATTACTGTAACCATCTCCATCATCATCGGGGCAGCCAGTCAAATCTTGTGTCGAAGTACCCGCATCGTTTGGACAATCATCGTTAGTATTGAGTACTCCATCATTGTCTAAATCATCTTGAGAAATGAATTCAAATGCTGAGGACAGTTGGTGTTCAATAATACCATCTTTATCCCACAAAGAGAGAGTTACTGTGTCTGCTTGGCTGGCTACAGGACTAGTAACTACTATTGTCGAATCATCGACTACCTCTCCGGTTACATAGCCAAATTGACCGAATTGAACTGTTATCTCGTTAGTGACAGAAACACCAGAATTTTTGGTAGCATACCTGAGAACATTATTGGTATCATCACTATATGCAATGTGGATAATTCCAGCGTCATCGATAAATATTGAACTTGAATCACCTACACTGCCAGCGGTCTCTACATTACTCACTTGCCAATCAGGTGAACTTGGATTCAATGTAGCATATTTCAAATCCCATCCTGCCCATGAATGATAAACGATGTGAGGGTCGCCCGCAGCATCAATGGCGATTGCAGGATTGCGGCCGGTATTACCTCCCGAGTCAATAATCGTATTAGACCACTGACCATTTGGCACACCGGTTGAATATCTCAAGTCTTCTTCTTTGCTATCATAATGAGCGATATGGAACTGCCCTTGATTATCCACGGCCATCGAAGAATAATAACCAGGATACATGCTACTGGCTGGGTTTCCGAAATCTGCAGAATAGGCGGACGACCATGAACTACCATCTCCAGTAACAAAGCTTAATTTTGAAGTATCTCGATTTTGATATGCTATATTTATCTGGTCATCATCCTCTATTACTAATGCCGAACTGCAACCGCGATTACTACCAGATTTAACAGTTTGAGAAGTCCAATCAACACCATCAAACGATGCTAACATTAGCCCATTGCCACAATAAGAGCCATATGCAGAATACGAAACATGTGGATTATTATTCGAATCAACTGCTATGCCAACCGGTCCAACTTTGCCGTTTGAAGATATTTGAGACCATGACCATGTAGTACCATCAAAATTCATGTAAATGATGTAATTATTACCTGTTGAGTACGCTGCGTGAAGATGATCGTTGTCATCAATTACCATGTGAGTATCCCAACAGTACGAACCTTCACAACTCTTGATACTATTTACAGACCATGAACTTCCATCATAAACACTGTGAATGAAATCATAATTATCACCTGCAGCAGATACGATGTGAACATGTCCATTAGAATCTACCACTATGGAATTTTCTTGACCGGATTGGTCAGCATAGTTTGCCGTTGATTTTGCCCATTGGTGGTTGATTCCATCATATGTTGAATTAGAGAAGGCCAGGTCAGAAAATCCACTACCAGTAATGACGATTTCTTCACCACCGCTCGTCCAGCCAGAACTAGGGGAAATTGTCGCCTGAATTGGGCTTGAATAACGTAAATTATCGCCTGATTCTTCCAATACCGAGGTTTGTGTCAACATTGGAGATACCATAACGGCCAGTAATATCGCAGTTACCAACCAAGTACGCATACATATCGCTGTTTGTAGAGTGTAAAATACCCTTTGGTAACAGTAGTGTAACCCAAATGACAAATAGAGCAGCCGCATGATGATTATCATGACGAGTAATTGTAATCCAACCTACAGCGGAGTTGATGACTTACTTGAACTGTTGACAAAATCGAAATCATTACACATATTGATGGTGATGGATAGAAAAGATAAGCCTGTTCGGTTTTCTGATTTGAAAAAATTAGTCGACTCATCCTCGACCACAATTTCTCGACGATTAAAGGAACTAGAAGCCCATGGACTAGTTACCCGTAACGTGATTGGCGATGCGGGAAATGTTTCCGAATATTCTATTACCAAAGACACAAAATCGCTCAGCCCAATACTGCAATCGCTGTTTGATTGGGTCGATGACCGGATTAAACAATAATCCATTGCAGCCATAACCAAAGGTGGTTAATTTACCTCAATGTGGTCAAAACTTCTCAGTTGGTAGAACCTTAATTTTAGTGTCACATTTTGGACAAGTAAACTTGAATGGTGGTACACTGCCATCTGGTATTCCAAGTTTTTTATCACAAGCAGGACAAGTGACTTTGTGATCCTTATCCATTCGACATTCATTCTTACCTAAAGTATGTGCTTCAACCTCGTTGGTTTCTTCCTTCCTTTGAGCTGTATTTGCATCATTGGTGGTAACAGAACTTTGGGGCAGGGTGCTAAATCTCGGTCCTGGTTGCTGTCGATAAAGTAGAACCATAATGGCTAGAACTAGCACAATTATTACGATTGGAATGGTTGGTGATTGTTTAAATTCCTCAATAGTACTGAGTTCGTTTTTATTGTCACCAAGTCCATCACCGTTGACGTCTTCCCATTCAGTTACATCAAGCGGGAATTCATCATTACTATCTTCCACGCCATCACCATCATCATCAGTGTCAGCATTGTCGCCTGTTCCGTCATTATCTGTATCAACAGATTCTGTTGAATCAAGTGGGAATTTATCGTCAGCATCGAGGACTAAATCATTATCATCATCGGTATCGGCATTATCACCAGTTCCATCACCATCACTATCTACGGATTCTGTTGCATCACGTTGGAAAGCATCATCGGTATCTGAAACACCATCACCGTCATCATCGGTATCAGCATTATCGCCAGTTCCATCATTATCTAAATCGCCAGATTCTGTTGAGTCAAGTGGGAATGCATCATTGATGTCAGTAACGCCGTCACCATCGTCATCATTATCAGCATTATCACCAGTTCCGTCTCCATCTGTGTCAATTGTTTCAGTAACATCTAGCGGGAAGGCATCATTGACATCAGAAACACCATCACCGTCATCGTCCGTGTCAGCACTATCACCAGCTCCGTCACCGTCTGTGTCAATTGTTTCAGTAACATCAAGTGGGAATGCATCATTAGAATCAGCAACGCCGTCTCCGTCATCATCAGTGTCAGCATTATCGCCAGTTCCGTCACCATCTGTGTCGGTTGTTTCAGTAACATCTAGCGGGAAGGCATCATTGACATCAGAAACGCCATCACCGTCATCGTCAGTATCTGAATTGTCGCCAGTTCCATCACCATCTGTATCAACAGATTCTGCTGAATCAAGTGGGAAAGCATCATTGGTATCAGAAACGCCATCACCATCATCATCAGTATCAGCATTATTGCCAATTCCATCGTTATCAGTAT
>QXXX01000035.1 GCA_009887195.1 Candidatus Poseidoniales archaeon
ACAACTTAACATCTCCAACCACAATACCTAACCTAGGTTTTTCTAACTCTATATCAGGAACTGGAGAACTTATTAGTGGCACTGATACTTATGATTACTTACGAGTATCACTCGCGTCAAATGAAGGCATAGCAGTTGAATTATCTTTTGATTCGGCTGATGACTTTGATCTATATTTGTATGATTCAGCGCAATCTATTATAGATGATTCTTGGATTAGTAACCCAGAAACCGTCACCACAAACGGCTCGTCAACTGGAGGAATGGTTTACATCGGAATCTATGGATATTCATTTGGACCAACGTCAACTGGCACCTATAACATCACTATCTGGAAATTCACTACTGGCTCTAGTACCAACGGTACAACAAATCAAAACGATATTGGAATTACCAATTATGATTTACCAGATTCGACTAATTTACTTCAAACAGATCCATATTGGCCGGTTAATTTTGTGGGAGCTGCACCTATTTATTCAGGAGTAGACAATGCTGAGCTAGACCTTAATGGTGACAATGAGGACTGGCTATCATTTACTCTTGATGTAAATGATGGCTTTGCTTTCGAGATATCATACAGTTCTTTCTCATTTAACAATGGCTCTTTGGTGACCAACGACTTCGAATTAGCAATTTATGACTCAAGCATGAACATGCTAGACTTATCTGCTGGTAATAACCCTGAATATGTAACCACTAATAATACAGCAACTATTCCCGGAGGCAGTGTCCATGGCGGTACAATTTATGTCCAAATTAATAGATATTCAGGGTATGGAGTATATGACTTAGAGTTCTGGGTGTGGAGTACAACATCAACTGGTGGAGGTACAGGTAGCAATGGAATTGCGGTCCCATCACCATGCGTTGGTAACAATGCGGTTCCAGATATCCTTGAGCCTAATGACGATGCGACAACCGCTACGTTAGCATCTATTCTCCCAATTTACTGTACTGGGCTATCAGTAGATATTGATGCTGCAGGGAATGCCAATGAAGACTATTATGAAATTGAAATGATTACAGGTGTGACATACTATTTCAACTTGACATTCTCCCACTCTGGCGGAGATATTGATGCTCGCCTAGAAGACTCATCTAGTTCAACCATATCATTCAATAATTTTGGCTCCATGGGTTCATCTTCGGATAACGAGGCAGCCGAATATACCGCAAACTCCAATTTCACTGCTTATTTTGTCGTCTATCATTTCTCAAGTTTCGGGTCGACCGGTGCCATTTCAAATAACTATGATGTTGAGATCTCCACAGATAACCCTGGTGGTGGTCAAACGTTCCAAGAAATCGATGTAGTGATGAATAACCTAACCAACATCACACTCGAGATGTCGGGACTGATAGTAGGCGACACGTATGAGTATGACTATTTCCAATCTTTTGAAAATGGCATCAATGAGACAGTCAGTAATCAATCCACACAAGGACCTTACACATTTGTTGCGACAACTACCACTGAAACAGTAAACTACACCATCACAGCAGGTAGTATAGAAGGAGCATATTCAGTTACTGCAAACCTCTATGATAGCCAAGGTATTGACCTTGCTTCTGGTGACGATTTCATTTACCTTGAAAGATTAGTAGTAGCAACTACCTCATCAACTACCGGCGAGATTTATGCCAGTAATATGACAACTGGAGATCAGTATACCATACACTGGATCACCATTGATATTGACATGTTCGAGGATTTAATAATAGCCGGGCAAAATATTACTGATGCTTTTAATTCATCACTGGTTGATGAAAATTTCACTAACTTCACGGCTACATCAAACACTGATTCGTGGCAAGTAAATTGGTCAAACCCTACCACAGCAAATAACCACACCTTCTATGCAGCTGTATCTCAATTAGGGACACAAACGGATTTATTCACTGGCGTTGGTTACTTGGGTGCGCATGAAGATGAATTCATCCCTCAATTGCCTTCAGCGGTGATTACCAATTATTCTTTCAGCGTGACTGCAACAAATAACGATTTCACCTCAGAGGGACTTGACTTAGTGGTTGGGCAAACCTATTATCAACAATTTAGAGTTGAGGATTCAGGTGGCGCTGATATTGATTATTCAACTGTAGATGCGTATACTGCCAATACGCAAAACACCTCGTTTGGAACTTTCTACTACACAACACCGTCTGTATCAGGACAATATTGCTTATACTCAGAACTATATGACGTAAATATGATACAATTAGTTGGAGATTATGTTTGTCTACAATACGTCTTTGATGATGATAATGACGGTATTCCTAACGAATATGACCTATGTCCAAATACCCAAATATCAAGCATGGTTGATGCCAATGGATGCGCGCTAGAGCAGAAGGATTCTGACAGTGATGGCTACAATGATTCTGTTGATGATTTCCCTTATGATGACACACAATGGCTAGATACAGATGGAGATGGATTTGGCGACAGCCTTACTGGAAATAATCCTGACTTATTCCCTACCGATAGTACACAATGGAGTGACATAGATGGGGACGGCTATGGCGATAATGCCGCAGGTAATTCCCCCGATCAGTTCCCATATGACCCAACCCAGTGGCATGATTCAGACGGTGATGGTTACGGCGATAATGCAAATGGTAACAACCCAGATTTGTGGCCAAATGACTCATCACAATGGACTGATTCAGATGGTGATGGCTATGGAGATAATCCAACTGGAACCGCCGGAGATGCATTCCCATTTGATTCAACCCAATGGACAGATACAGACGGAGACGGATTTGGCGATAATCCACTACCGGCAAATAATCCAGACGCATTCCCTAATGATGGAACTCAGTGGGAGGACGCAGACGGTGATGGTTATGGCGATAACCAAGGTGGATCTAATGCTGATAGATTTGTTAATGACCCCACACAGTGGTTTGATTCTGATAATGATGGCTATGGCAATAATCCAGCACCAGCAAATAATCCTGATGCATTCCCTAACGACGGCACTCAATGGTTAGATACTGACCAAGATGGTTATGGTGATAACCAAAATGGTAACAATCCAGATAAATTCCCTACTGATAACACTCAGTGGCAGGATTCTGATTATGACGGCCTAGGCGATAACGCAAATGGCAATAATCCTGATTTATGCCCAGGTACACCATTTGGCGAAACTGTTGATGTTAATGGCTGCTCATCATCTCAGACTGATGAAGACCAAGATATGATTCCAGACAATCAAGATGCATGTCCAAATACACCTGCAGGAGAATTTGTTGACTCTAATGGTTGTTCTGCTACTCAACTTGATGATGATAATGATGGATTAGTTAACCAATACGACTTGTGCCCTGCAACACCACTTGGCAGTGTCATTGATTCTGCAGGTTGCTCTGCAAGCCAACTTGACACAGATGATGACGGTATTAACGATGAATTAGATCAATGCCCATCAACATCACCAAATGTTCCGATCAATGGATTTGGCTGTGCTGCTGACCAAAGAGATACTGACATGGACGGCTTGAATGATAATGTTGATTCTTGTCCAAACACTCCGACCAGTGAAACAGCCAACAATAACGGTTGTTCACCATCGCAAACCGACACTGACTTAGATGGTGTATTTGACAACCAAGACTTGTGTGCCAATACAATACTTACTGACATGGATGGAGATGGTGATTTTGATGTTGATTCTGTTGGATGTTCCCCGATACAATATGATGATGATAATGACATGATTGACAATACAATTGACATATGCCCAGCAACACCAAACGGCGAACAAACCGATTCTGTTGGCTGCTCTGATTCACAATTAGATGAAGATATGGATGACATATGGAACTCTGACGACCTATGCTTTGATACTCCAGCAGGCGAATCTGTTGACCAAAATGGTTGCTCTGAATACCAAAAGGATGATGATCAAGATGGTTATGTTAACGCTGAAGACGATTGTCGTAACACTCCACTAAACAATATTACCGATGGTAACGGATGTAGTCTAATTCAATTAGACTCTGATGGCGACGGTGTCAATGATTTCTTCGATGCGTTCCCATTTGATAGGAATGAGTCTGTAGATACTGACGGGGATGGAATCACTGACAGATTAGATGCTTACCCACTAGATGACACAAAATCTGAGGCAGAAGTTGAAGATGGCGGTGGTGGATTCATGTATATCGCATTAGCAATACTGATAATAGGTGTTATTGGAGCCCTCCTAGTGGTTAGAAATAAGCAAGAAGGTGCTTATCAATCACCATTTTCACAGGCAACAAATACAGATGATTTAACTGAAACTAATATGAATCAAGACAATTATCAAACCAAGGAAATACCACAAATCAGTGAGCAACAAAACCAAACTTGGGAAGAAAATGGCGTCCATTGGTCAGTTGATGAAAATGGCCAATTATCTTACTTTGATGATGGCACACAATCTTGGCAATTATTCCAGCAGTGATAAATCCGAATTCAGATTCGTGGTGATACTTTGAGTATTAGGTCAAAAATTATCGCCACAATGATTAGACCGAACAAATTACTGTACAAGTTGTTTAAACCATCAGCAAAATCTGTTCGAAATTATGTTCACCCACAAGCATGGATTGGTGGAGTATTATTCTCTTCTTTTGGAATCAAGGTAAAGCGTGATAATTTTTCAGGGATCCCTGGAGCTATTTTCGCCCCTAGAAAAAAGGTCAATGAAAAATCAATAATTGTATACCTACACGGTGGTGGTTATTGTTTTGGTTCATCGCTAACAACGCACAAAGTTGGCCTCAGTAAATTAGCCAAACAAACTAAGTTAGTTTGTTATTCAATTGATTACCGATTGGCACCCGAAAACCAGTATCCTGCAGCTTTGGATGACGCCGTAATTGCTTGGAAACACATTGTTAGCCAGAATCCTAATTGTGATATTATCTTAGCAGGAGACTCGGCAGGAGGAGGTTTGAGTCTGGCTTTAATGATGTACTTGAGGGATAATAACGAGCAACTACCTGACGGTTTAGTGCTATTTTCACCTTGGACCGACCTCACTTGTAGTGGAGAGACTTACGAAACAAAGGCCAAGTATGACCCGATGTTTACCACTAATATGCCAAAAGATTCTGCTCAGTACTATGTCCCAAAGGATATGGCAAAAACTGACCCCTACATCTCGCCATCATTTGGTACTTATACAGGTTTACCAAGGACTCTAGTGTTAGTCGGTGGGAATGAAATTCTACTTGACGATAGTAGAATACTAGTTCAAAAAGCCAAACAAGCTGGTGTCGATATTGAAATTGACATTTGGCCTAATATGTTTCATGATTGGTGGTTATTTGGTTCTTTTATACCCGAAACTAAACAGGTACTAGATAAAGTGGCCATGTGGATTAGTGATAAATGAATAGTTTATTTTTAGTCTAATCAAATAACACCTTGAGCAGTCATTGCTTCAGCAACTTTGAGGAAACCAGCAACGTTGGCTCCAAAGACATAATCACCCTCTCTACCATATTGTTTTGCAGTTTCTGAGGCATTCTTGTGAATATTAACCATAATGGCCTCAAGTTTTTCATCAACTTCTTGACGAGTCCATGATAATCTCAGAGAATTTTGGGACATTTCCAGCCCAGAAGTTGCAACTCCACCAGCATTGGATGCTTTACCTGGAGCGAACAGAACTCCATTCTTTTGGAAGACTTCAACAGCTTCAGGTGTGCATGGCATATTAGCTCCTTCACCAACTGCAATAACGCTGTTATCAACTAACATTTGCGCTTCTGAACCGTTCAATTCATTTTGAGTTGCACAAGGTAAAGCTACGTCAACATTTACCCCCCACAAACCATTTGGAGTTGGTTCAGGAGCAGATGGTGTGAATGTCACACCTTCATGAGCGTCAGCATATTCTGAGATTCGTCCACGGCGATTGTTTTTCAAATCCATAATAAATGATAATTTCTCACGGTCTATTCCAGACGGGTCATGTATCCAACCACTTGAGTCTGACATTGTGACTGGTACACCGCCAAGATCTAACACCTTTTCACAGGCAAATTGTGCGACGTTTCCAGAACCTGAAATAGACACTGTAGCGCCTTCGAAGGATTTACCTTTGGTAGCCAACATCTCCCTAGCAAAGTAAACCAGCCCGTAGCCAGTTGCTTCAGGACGGATTAAAGAACCACCGTATGACCTACCTTTGCCAGTTAGAACACCGGCTTGGAAATCATTGCGTAATTTTTTGTACATACCAAACATGTACCCAATTTCACGACCGCCAACTCCGATATCACCTGCTGGAACATCGCAGTCATGACCTATATGACGCCAAAGTTCCATCATAAAAGATTGACAAAAGCGCATTACTTCAGCATCTGATTTACCCTTTGGATTAAAATCTGCTCCACCTTTACCGCCACCCATTGGTAGTCCAGTAAGTGAGTTCTTGAAAATTTGCTCAAATGCTAAAAACTTCAAAATTGATGCATTAACACTGGGATGAAAACGTAGACCACCCTTATACGGTCCAATGGCGCCATTGAATTGGATTCTAAAACCGCGATTAACTTGTATGGTTCCAGAATCATCAACCCAAGGGACACGGAATTGAATTAATCGTTCTGGTTCAACTACGCGCTCAGCAATTGAGATATATTCAGGGTGAGCCTCAAGCACAGGCTCTAATGATTCCAATACTTCCAAGACTGCTTGGTGGAATTCAGGTTGATTTGGGTCTCGGGCAATTACTTTTTGATATATAGATTCGATAGCGCTCATTACAACACCTAATCACTTTGTGATGGCCCGTCCAATTTTTCCCCCTTTCTAATAGTTGCCCCGTCTTGCAAGGCGTAGGGCTTAGTTTTCAGTTGAATGGACACACCGTGTTAAAGCGGTTTAGCCGTTCAATACGCCTAGTCCCGTTAGTATCAACATCTGCCATTTGACGAATTGCTTCCTCAATCATACCATGCTGGTCTGGCTGAAGACCGATCAAATTTCTCAACACTTCAAGCATTGACCATTCATCTTCGGTAATTACTTCATCATCAAGAGCCGCAATCAATGCACTTTGGTATGTTGTTACATCACCCAAATGATGCCCAGAATAATCTTCTTCTAAATCGTCGAACGGGTTTTTTTCGTCTCCTCTTACTATTGCTAAGCACTCAGCTGTACTACCTGGAGATACGCCTAAGGCATTGGCTAATACATGTAAAATACTAGCCTCATCATCTGTAACAATTTCATCATCCATTGCAATATCTAAAGTTCTCAAGTAAAGATACAGACCTCGGCTTGGTGTTACGCTCATGACTGTTCTAGAGGCCTAAGGTATATCATTATAACAGTTAAATGTTCTCCAAACTAGACCCGAAACGGGGCATAGCGAACCACTAGCTATGTTTAAGTAAGACATATTACAGCGTATTACATTGTGTTACGATTTGTCACCAAATAAGATACGTTTATATGCTCTCTAACCTACCGTGGGTTGAGGAAGACACATGGTAGCACCGAGTTCACACATTTCTCTTCGTATCAATGAAGAGGACTTGATGTTGTTAGATGCCAAGGTTGGACAACATGGAGCAAGGAACCGATCTGATGTTGTCAGACTAGCAATCCAGGATTATCTTAGAGGACAACCAAGATTACCAGAAATGGATACTATCAAAATTCCCCTAGGCAGAAGAGATAAAATGCACCTTGAGATGCTTTACGAACTTGAAGGCACCAGTAAAGAACAAGCTGCTCTGGAAGGACTCAAATTATACATTACAAACTCGATAAAAAGAGATGAAGATACAATACAACTCGAAGATGCTCTTGAGAAATCAAGAGCCTTGACTTTGAAAAGCAAAGAATACCAAGAATAAGGTGAGAGTGCAGAGGGGATGGGAATATGAAGCAAAACGAAAATACAAATCGTGATGCTACCCTCAAGGGTGACGAAATTAGATCCGGTTTCGTCACCATCAACAACTTGCGGATGCGTGCCCGTCTTGCACGTAACGGAACATTGGGAGGAGACACCGGCAACAGTGACGACTCCTTTACCCCCCCTGGAGGCGGTTGGGGGGACTCAAATTCCACCCCAGCTAGCTGAGTTGGTGGTTTCCACGTGCCCAGACCCCCCACTTTTCTGGGCACAATTATTCAAGATTAGTGCAGCCGCGAAGCGAATCCTTTAGAATCGTCGACATTGGCTGTTAATTATGGCGGGCGATTCTATCATCGGTAGTGGTGGCGAGTTTCCGTTTTTAGCGCATATTGAGCCTCGACCAGGCCAAATAGATATGATTCGCGAGTGCCGTGAGTCACTAAACAAAAATGGTCACCACCTAGCGGCCGCTCCTACTGGAATTGGTAAGACTGCAGCTGCAATAGCAGCAGCTTTAGAAGTCGCCCTTAATAAAAATGAAAAACCGCACATATTATTCTTAACTGGTCGACAATCGCAACATAAAATTGTCATTGATACTGTCAGAAAGATTAATTCGATGATTGAGGGGGTCAAACGCCCAATCAAAGTGGTCGATATCATTGGCCGAGAATCAATGTGCGAGGTTGTTGATATTCAAACAGGTAGGTGTTTGTGTGAGCAAGGCTCTAGTGAATCGGCTAGGGGACGACTCAAAGATGATGTCAGAAAATTCATTTTAGAACATCCTCGACATGTTGAGGAAATAGTGGATAAGTCAAAAACATGGGGCGTTTGTGCTTGGCAGACATGTCGATCTGCGGTCAAGGATAGTGACATACTAGTCTGTGATTACAACCATATATTTGCCGAGCAAGTTAGAGAGAATTCATTGCCTTCAATGGGAGTTAGTTTGAACAATTGTATTCTAATCGTTGACGAAGCACACAATTTACCTGACAGAATAAGAATGAGCATGGAGCGTGTAATTACCCCAATAATTATTCGAAATGCAGCCATGGAACTAGAAGAATACATGGGTACTCTGGAAAACTCTGCTATGAAAAACCCTTCATCTAATACCATGCAATCGCTTGAAGAAGTACAGTGGGCATTTGAAGTCATCAAATTACTCAGAATTAAGTTAGGTGATTATTTTAGGTCCCTTCATTCACAAGCTTCTGATAATGATGAAATCATGGTCAACATCTCACAGTTTACCGAAAAAATCCATCAAGCATGTGATGAGTTTGAAGGTATAGTCGGGCAAATGAAAATTGGGCAAAGTTTAGATTTAAGACCCTTTGTCGACAGATCCAAAAGACTGAATAAACTCTCCGAAGTATTGGCTAAAGTGGTGATTGAATCTGAAAGTGAGGAAGAATCATCCGAGCCAGATTCACATCGAATATCGTACATATTTGACACTATAGAGAAATATGGCAACACATCTGCGTTATGTATGGTTTTTTCAACCAAAGGCAAGGAAGGTAAAATCACTACTCACTTACTTGACCCAGGGGTGTTGTCAGGGGAGATATTCTCAACATGTAGCGGTTCCATATTGATGTCAGGAACTCTATACCCACCTGGAATGTATGCAGACATTTTGTCACTCCCCAAACGGCTCACTACAAAAACGTCATACAAATCTCCTTTTGCCGGAGAACGAAGACCTGTCTTGATTGCCAAAGATGTCACAACTAGGTATAATGAACGTTCTGAAGTTATGTGGAACCGCATGCGTTCACACATTCAAGCGCTAATTGATGGCAGTGAAGGGCATATTGCAGTGTTCTGCCCATCATATCGATTGATGGATGAAATTATTGGTGATGTATATTTCAAAGGCGTTAAGAAGAGAGTTGAGTCTAGAGACTGGTCAAAAGATGATATCGACAAAATAGTTGCTGAACTAAAAAGCGAAAGAAGTTCTGGAAATCGCATACTACTATGCGGAGTGTTTGGCGCTAGATTATCTGAAGGCATAGATTATAATGATGGAATTTTAAGTTCTGTAGTTTGTATTGGAATTCCCAATCCACCTCCATCGGTCTTATCCAACTCCTTGAAAGAATATGTTGGCGACAAGTTTGGCAAGGAAAACGCATGGAGGTATACCGTCACACAGCCAGCCATAAATTCAATTTTACAGGCGATGGGTCGTCCAATTAGATCTGTTGAAGATAGAGCCTTGATATTGCTTCTTGACAAGCGTAATGGGGACAGAACCTACACAAACTGTTATCCAAAGTCTATGAAAATGAATGCAACTAATGACCCACAAACCACCAAAGGCTTTGCTAAGCGGTTTTTCAAAAGAGTAAAGCGTAATTAATCTCGACTTTGAAAATAAAAAGGTTCATTGATGTTTGACAACGAGGACTCCCTATGACAACATGGCAGCGGGTCGAAATCTCCGACGAGAAAGTTGGCCAAAGTGAAGAGGATCAACAACCAGGCTCTGATGGATTAGCCACAAGCCCGGAGCTATTGCACGGAGAGTTTCATGCTACTGCTAATCATTTATCCGAAGTACAAACACAGCACCAACAAGTGCTAGTCACTGCTGGAATGATTCCTGAAGAACACATCGCAAATGTTGAACCGTCGCTAAAATTAGAGTGGCTGGTGGATGAACTTAATGGGAGAATAAATCCTGATGGTTTAACAATACCATTGCTGGGTGTTGAACAAAGTCAAGTAGAGTTATTTTCACGTCAAATCAACAATAGCACCATTATCAAGCTAAAAATCACTGAAAATGATGGCGACACTCTTGAGAGAGAATTAACTGCTCCAGAAGGAGTGACAACCGAAAACCTAACAGCAAGTCTGGTCAATAACAGACTCAAACTTCGTTGGTAAACATCAGCGGTTTGGTATCGCTGCAAGCGATGAAATCTCTTGGACCATTCTCTCGAGTGCCATTTGTGCTGCTTGTTGATGTTGAGCACCCATTTCATCTCTGCTGTATCTTGCCATCTCAAACATGTTGTCAAGTGCAGTTAGAGCATCGTCAGAAATTTGTGGCATCGCTTGTCGTATCGCTACTTCAAATTCACGTACAGTTTCGAAATCTCTTCGCAAGAATCCATTCTGTTGCAATACTGAACACATGCTTTGATAGCATGTGAAGATAGTTTCTCTAATCGCATCACCTGCTGCAAGTAATTCAGCAGTATAAGCAAACACTTCGGCTGCTTCTTGTAACAATTCATTCTTATTCTTCATGCGGTAAGTCACAATTCCAGCAGTAACCAGAGCTATTACTAGTAGAATTACTAAATATGCCCATGCAGGTACCGTTGATTCTTCCTCATCAAATTTGTATTTAGGGTTAAATTCATTAGAATTCCTAAGTGATTCAAATTTCAATTTACTATTGTCAGAAATAATTGGGTCATTGACTTGAGCATCAATAGTTACGTAGCCCCAACTTTCAAAATCACCGAATGGATCTCCGTTAGAAATAAATTCAAATTCTGCTAAACCAGATGGGTCGGTAACTACTGTAAGTGGATTGGTTAACTGCCCATTAGATTCATTCAGCAAGGTGTAAGTCACTGATATTCCTGGGACGCCAAGTCCTGTATCATTTGCTAGTATTGTGATACCAC
>QXXX01000036.1 GCA_009887195.1 Candidatus Poseidoniales archaeon
GGTTTCACTCAACAGCAGCAAACTTTACAACGTTTCAAACCCATTCCCATGGATGGAAATGATTTCTATGCAAGGTAAAACCAACTTCTTCGAAAAGAGAGTTGGCGAGTACCAAAAATCTGGTGTCAAGGATGGTGGCGCCAGTCTAGGAAGTGTCCAACAACGCTTCTCTGTAGACGAAGACTTTTGAACCGTACGCGATGAAGGTAAGATACTGCGAATTTCAATAACATGACAAGGGAGGCCAAAATATGACAATGCAAGTAGTAAATAGGAAAGGCGAAAGAGAAGATGTAAGATTCGATGCAATCCTAGAAAAGTTGGCCAGCTTGACATATGGATTGGATGAGAAATGGATTGATCCAGCGCATTTGACAAAACTCACAATAGAAGGCCTATATGACGGAGTTTCCACAAGAGAGCTTGACCAGTTAGCTGCTGAGACTGCAGCATCATTAGCTTCTCATCATCCAGATTACAGCAAACTTGCAGCTAGAATCTGTGTAGATGATCTTCATCGTTCGACTAAATCTACCTTTTCAGAAGTGGTAACTGACCTTCGTGAATTTATTGATCCAGAATCAGGAGCTCACGCACCTTTGATTTCTGAAGAAGTCTACAAGGTTATACAAGATAACAAAGAACTTCTCGACGCGCACATAGATTATGGCAGAGATTTCAATTACGACTATTTTGGATTTAAGACTCTAGAACGCTCATACTTGTTGAAATTAAATGGCGAAGTAGCAGAAAGACCACAACACATGTTGATGAGAGTCTCTGTTGGTATCCACCACGGAAATATAGAGAAAGCATTACACACTTATGATTTGATGAGTCAAGGTTACTTCACCCATGCAACTCCTACCTTATTCAACTCAGGTACGCCGACCCCACAGATGTCCTCTTGTTTCTTATTGACAATGCAAGATGATTCGTTGGTAGGTATTTATGACACTTTGAAACAATGTGCGCTTATCTCTAAATCTGCAGGTGGAATTGGCCTTTCAATACATCATGTCAGGTCAAAAGGCTCTTACATCAAGGGGACAAATGGGGAAAGTAACGGTATTGTTCCTATGCTGAGGGTATTCAACGATACCGCAAGATATGTTGACCAAGGTGGCGGCAAAAGAAAAGGCTCAATTGCAATTTACCTAGAACCATGGCACCCTGATATCTTGGCGTTCCTAGACTTGAGGAAAAATCACGGTAAAGAAGAACTAAGAGCAAGAGATTTGTTCTATGCATTGTGGACTCCAGACTTGTTCATGGAAAGAGTACAAAATAATGCCGACTGGTCCTTCTTTTGCCCTAACGAATGCCCTGGTCTTCAAGACGCCTATGGCGAGGATTTCAAGAAATTATTCGAATCTTATGAAGCACAAGGTCTCGCTCGAGAAACACTTCCTGCCAGAACCGTTTGGGATAAGGTTGTAGAATCTCAAATTGAGACAGGAACCCCTTACATGCTTTACAAAGATGCAGCAAATACAAAATCAAACCAAAAGAACTTGGGAACCATTAGATCGTCAAATCTTTGCACAGAGATTATGGAATACACCGCCAAAGACGAAGTGGCAGTTTGTAATTTAGCATCGATTGCTTTGCCTAGGTTTGTCAAAGAAGATAGCAATGAATTCGATTTCCAAACACTGTATGATGTGACTTATCATGTAACTGGTAATCTTAACAGAGTTATTGACGTAAATTACTATCCTGTAGAAGAAGCAAGAAATTCTAACATGAGACACAGACCCATAGGTCTTGGTGTACAAGGACTGGCAGACACTTTCGCTATGCTAGGAATGAACTTTGAATCTGATGAAGCAAAGAAGTTAAACAAAGAAATTTTTGAAACTATTTACTTTGCATCATGCACTGCATCCAAGGACCAAGCTATTATTGAAGGTCCTTATTCAACATTCAAAGGCTCTCCAGCCAGTGAAGGAATACTACAATTCGACTTGTGGGACATGAATGAACACAGTGGTATGTGGGATTGGGATTCCCTTAAGGCAGAGATTGTTGAGCACGGTATGAGAAATTCCCTACTTCTAGCGCCGATGCCAACCGCATCAACATCACAGATTCTGGGCAACAATGAATGTTTTGAAGCGTTCACTTCTAACCTCTATGTGAGAAGAACTCTTTCTGGTGAATTTATTGTCCCAAATAAACACTTAATCAAGGATTTGATTAGTCAAGGTCTATGGAGTTTGGAGATGAAAGACGAGATTTTGCGACACAAAGGCTCGATTCAAAATATCGCAGGAATACCGGAAAGGCTCAAGGATCTATACAAGACAACTTGGGAAATTAAGCAAAAGAACGTGATTGATATGGCTGCCGACAGAGGAGCTTACATTGATCAAAGCCAATCAATGAATATCCACATGATTGATGCCAATCCGGCAAAGGTTACTTCAATGCACTTCTACGGATGGAAAAAGGGACTTAAGACTGGGATGTACTACTTGAGGACTAAAGCAGCTGTAGATGCGATTCAATTCACTGTCGAGCAAAAGAAAGCCGAAGATCAAACTGTATCTGGTTTGGCGGACAGAGCAGAGGTTACTAGTTTGGAAGCTATTGCTTGTAGTCTAGACACTCCAGATGACTGTCTAAGTTGTGGTTCGTGATCATACTTGAGACTGTTTGTTACACTTTGGACAAGATATTTTTCCACTGTAACCATTAGGAACCAATAGTTTATTTTCACAGTGTGGGCAATCTAGAACAGTCTTACCGGGGTTTTCTCTTCCTAGTAGTCTTTCTATTGCGACCGGCCAACCCTCCTTCATTTCTTCTTCAGAGAATAATAGTGGAAGGGCAGCAATGCCAATTCCAAGTAGTGTACACATCATTGAAAGAGGAATTAATGATCCGCCACCATCAAGTGATATCGAGAGTGGGTTCATCTCATCACCAGTGAACAATATACTAAACGTACCTGATAATATAAATGTCCCTGCGGTGAAGAAAATACCGTTTTTGTATTCATTGGTTAGCAAGATTCCACCAAAGATGAACATTGCAGCAACTATGAAAGCGACTGGTGCCAATAACCAACCTAGCCCGCTTCCGGAAAAGGCGGCAAATGCCATAGCCCAAAACATTCGGAAAATACCGTAAAGAATTATGATAGTTCCAACTGCGGAGACAGTGCCACTATTTTTACCGACCACGATTCCTTGAGGGGTCATTCTACCATAAACCACTTGAGGGCTAACAGGCATTTGTCCTGCCATGGAATTGCCAGGTGCTGAGAATGTTGTGGATTGATAAGTAGGGTTTGTTAATTCATCTGCTTCCATCAACCGAATAATCACTTCATCTTTATTTCCAGAAACCTTCAAACCTCTGGTTTTACACATTTTTTTCAAATCAAGCAAAGTCATTGTGTCGTAAGACATAAAATTTCCATACCAGGCTTCCATTTATACTTATACCCTGCAATATGTGAGATTAAACGGTATGTATTGCATGGCCAAGAGTTGCCAACACAGCCTCATGAGTCATTTCAGTCATAGTAGGGTGTGCGTGAATAGTGCCTGCAATATCTTCTAACAAGGCACCCATTTCTAATGCCAGGGTCCACTCGCCAACAAGTTCGCTAACATGAGTGCCTACGGCTTGAATACCTAATATCCGGTGGTCATCTTCTCTAGCACAGACTCTAACAAAACCACCGGTTTTTTCTGCTTCTTGGGTTAGTGAGCGACCATTTGCCGCTAGTGGGAACTTACCAACGATAACTGGATGACCGGCTGCCTTTGCTTCCTCTGGTGATAGACCAACGCTGACAATTTCAGGTTCGGTAAATACAATTGCTGGGACAGCAACGGGATCGTAAGCTCTTTTCGCACCTGAAATAATTTCTGCAACCATCTCTCCTTGGAAGGAAGCAACGTGAGCAAGCATTTCTCCAGAATCGCAGACATCACCAATTGCATAAACACCTTTCATGTTAGTCTCACAACGGTTGTTTACCTTGACAAAACCTCGCTCGTCTAACGCTACTCCAGTTGGATTTAACGCTGCAGTATTTGGTTTTCGACCTACAGTGACTAATATTTTATCGGCGATTAACTCTTCAGGTTTAGTTCCCTCTTTGGCATTCTTGTCAACATAGAATAATTTTGTACGACCGTCTTTAGTATCTTCACTACCTTTGGCAAAGACTCCAGTATGAACCTTAATTTTGTTTTTCTTAACAAATAATTCGAGTGGTCTTCTCAATTCTTTATCAAAAATTGGTAATATTGAATCCATGGCTTCAACAATTGTCACCTCTGAACCTAGCATTCGGTAAGTTATACCAAGTTCTAGGCCAATATATCCGCCGCCAACTACAACGACGTGTTTTGGCAATTCTTCTAATGCTAATGCTTCTCTAGATGAGATCACATTATCATTAAATTTCATGAAAGGTAATTCAATCGGTACAGAACCATTGGCTAGAATTACATTTTCCCCTTCGATAATCATGGCATCTTTACCAGATCCTACTTTGACAGTCTTGGCATCTTGAAACTCAGCCCATCCGTTAATTAACTCTGCCCCAGATGACTTCAACAAATGTTCAACACCCTTGTTGAGTTTATCCACTATACCGTCTTTCCATCCAACCATACCCGACATGCTCAACTCAGCTGGACCAGGAATTGATATCCCCATATGTCCAGAATCCTTAGCATGCTTTGCTAAGTCATGGAATCTATGTGCAGCATGAATCAGTGCTTTAGAAGGTATACAACCGCGAATAAGGCAGGTTCCGCCAGCTTTTTCACCTTCGACAATGATAGTTGAGAGTCCGAGTTGTCCTGCTCTAATTGCAGCAACGTAGCCTCCAGGCCCTGCTCCAATGATTAATACTTGGCATTTTTTTGTCTGCATGATATCACTCACATGAATATTGTAGCAGGGTTTTCAAGATAGGTTTTGACTCTCTGAACTAGAGTAGCCCCATCATGTCCATCTACGACTCTGTGGTCCCATGATGATGATAGATTCATCATTCTTCGCACTACGATCTGACCATTTCTTACAACAGCTCTTTCTTTGGCATTATGAACTCCTAAGATTCCTACTTCTGGTTTGTTGATTATTGGAGTAGCACCAAGTCCGCCTAGTCGTCCTAGGCTGGTGATAGTAAATGTTGAACCACTCAATTCATCAGCCCCAGCTTTTCCTTCCCTAGTGGCTGATGTAACTCTAACCATCTCAACGGCAGATTGCCAGATGTCCATAGCTTCGACATGCTTTACGACCGGAACATACAATCCTCGGTCAGTTTGAGTTGCAATCCCCAGATGAATCGCTTGGTGTCTAGTTACTACATTTGACTCATCATCGTATAGAGCATTACATTCCGGGCTTTCACGCAGTGCTTTGACTAATGCTTGCATAATAAATGGCAAATAAGTCAATTTTGGGGCTCCATCAGGTCTTGTTGCGTTGAGGTGTTGTCTCAATTCTTCTAGAGCGGTAATATCAACTTCCTCAAAATATGAGAAATGTGCAATGCTGCTGTAAGATGCCATCATACTATCAGCGATCTTTCTTCTAAGTCCAATCACTTTGATTTCTTCAGTGCCAGTCAATTTTGTTTTTGTGCTAGAACCTAATGGTGCGAAACTAGTTGCTCCACCTGCTCCACCAGCAATGTGTCTGTCGAGGTCTGCGTGGCTAATTCTACCTGCAGGTCCTGAACCTGCCACAAGTTGTAAGTCAATATTGGCTTGTCTTGCTCTCTGCCTTACTGCAGGGCTAGCCAGTGCCTTTGTACCAGCAGCCCTAACCACAGGCTCTGGTGCTGATACAGGTGCTGCAGCCTTTACTGCAACCGGTTCAGGCTTTGCTTTAGTGGCTTTTTCAACCTTGGGGGTTTCTTCCACTTTCACTGCTTCTTTGGCTGCAGGTGTGGCAGAAGTGTTTCCATCTCCATCAACTTCAAACTCGATGCAGACTTCTCCAACTGGCAGTATGTCGCCAGGCTCTCCAATTATCTTTGAAACAACTCCGTTAACCGGTGAAGGAATCTCTACAGTGGCTTTATCGGTCATTACTGATAGAATTGGGTCGTCTTCTTTGATTACGTCTCCAACTGAAACCATCCATTCAACAACTTCTCCTTCAACAACTCCTTCGCCTATATCTGGTAACTTAAACTCATATACTCCCATTATTATTCCTCCTGTGTTTTCTTTATTGCATCAGCAATTCTTTGTGGACTTGGTAGGTAATCCCATTCAGTAGTGTGCGGGAAAGGTGTATCCCAACCTGTTACTCGAATAATTGGTGCTTCTAGATGGTAGAAACATCGCTCTTGAATAGAAGCACTCATTTCTGCACCAAAACCACTGGTCTTTGGTGCTTCGTGGACTATGACGCAACGCCCGGTTTTCTTGATTGAATTTACTACAGTGTCTCTGTCCCAAGGAACCAAAGTTTGTAAATCAATTAATTCACAATCAATACCAGAATTCTTGATGGCTTGTTCTGCAACATGGACCATTGCACCCCATGATATGACTGTACAAGCAGAGCCTTCTTTGACAATACGTGCTTCCTCAAGTGGTATTGAGTAATATTCCTCTGGAACTTCGCCGTCCGGGTGGCTGTTCCATGTAGGGACCTTGTGTGGGTCGCCATAAAATGGCCCTCTATAGCACCTTTTTGGCTCAAAAAATATTACTGGGTCATTCGACTCAATCGCTGAGGTAAGCAAGCCTTTAGCGTTATATGGGTTTGAGCAGTATACGACTTTTAATCCAGGAGTGTGAGTAAATTGAGCTTCAGGAGATTGTGAATGATGATGTCCACCTTTAATTCCGCCGCCTGCAGGTGTTCTAAACGTAATGGGGCTGGAAAATTCCCCACCAGACCTGTGCCTTAATTTGGCTATTTCATTGACAATTTGGTCATATGCAGGAAATATATAATCGGCAAACTGAATCTCTGCAACTGGTCTAAGTCCGTTCAATCCCATGCCCATGGCAATAGCGGCAATACCACCTTCTGCTAGTGGTGAATCAAATACTCGATGGGCGCCAAATTGTTCTTGTAAGCCTGCAGTTACTCTAAACACACCGCCAAAATAACCAACGTCTTCACCAAAGATAACGACGTTTTCGTCTCGCTCAAGTTGGTGAGCAAGTGCGGAGTTAAGCGATGCAATCATATTCATTTTAGCCATGATAATCACCTATTTTCCTAATTCCTCACGTTGTTCTTGAACATGCCAAGGTACTGTTTCGTACACTTCGGTAAAAATTGTTGAGGCAGGCGGGTAAGGTCCACTGGCTAAGTCACCAAACTCGCAGGCTTCTTTGTAAGCAGACATTACTTCATCATCGATTCTTTGCTCAAGTTGTTTATGTCTTTTCTCATCCCATTGGTTTGATTTAATCAAATAAGTTTTCAAACGCTCCACAGGATCTCCGCCAGGCCAATATTTGAATTCGTCATCAGGTCGATATGCTGATGGGTCATCTGATGATGAGTGAGCACCTGCTCTGTAGGTATATACCTCTATGTGAGTTGGTCCAAGTCCAGCACTCGCTCTATCCCTTGCCCAACGTGTAACACTGTAGAGGGCTAGGAAATCATTTCCATCAACACGGATTGACGGAATGTCGTAAGCAAGTCCACGTTCAGCAAATGTTCTGCCACCAGTAGCAAGATTTTGGTGGGTTGAAATTGCCCACTGATTATTTACTACATTGAGAATTACTGGTGGTTTGAAAGTCGAGGCAAAGTTAAGCGCATAATGATAATCTCCTTGAGCAGATGTTCCATCACCAAGCCAAGTGATACACGCTTCGTCTAAACCTTTGTAGGCGCTGGCCATTGCAACGCCAACAGCTTGGGAAAACTGAGTTCCCACTGGAGAAGAAATTGAAATGAATCGCCCTTCCTTCCATGTGTAGTGGACTGGCATTTGTCTTCCTTTGACATTGTCTTCAGTATTTCCAATGCAGTGGCAGATCATGCTAACCATATCTCTACCTCTGACAAATTGAGCCCCTGGTTGACGGTATGAGGGGAATATCCAGTCATTATCTTCAAGCGCCATAGTTTGGGCAATTGCCACGGCTTCTTCACCAAACGAGCGCATGTAAAATGATAGTTTACCAGTTCTTTGCATCTTTAGCATTCGGTCATCAAAAATCCTGAGTCGCATCATGTATTCTAATCCAAGAATCAGTTTTTCAGTAGAAATTTCGGGAATCCACTCACCTTTTGCTTCATGCTCATCAGTCAGTACTCTGACAAGTCCAGATGCATGGGCAGTGGTATCTTGAGCGGTTGATTTTGCCGGGTCGGGGCGAGGTAAATCTTCAGGCTGCTCTTTGAATTTACCACCAAAATCTGCCTTCTCACCGGGTCTAAATGGAGGCACTCCAATTGTGTATGGAGTTGTTACCGCAGTCTTTCTACCGGTCATTGTTCCACCTCATGCAGAATTGGCTTTAAGGTATGTCGGTGAGGCATATCATTCTGTTTGACCAAAACATAGGCGCCAGGAAGATTTTCTTGGTTTAATGGGTCACGGGTTTTCCTATACAATAAACCCGCTTTGTATGAAGACCTTACCAATGGCCCTGATGCAACACCGTGGAAACCTAACGCTATCGCTTCTTGTGCCCAAACGTCATACATTTCTGGTTCGGGAAAGCGGTCTATTTTGAGATGCTTTTCAGATGGTGCTAGGTATTGTCCTATTGTGACTAAGTCAACATTAGCCTCTTTGATTAATTTCAAAGTTTCGGAAATCTCTTCATCTGTTTCGCCCAAACCAACCATCAAGGAAGTCTTGGTAATTATGTCTGGACGTACTATTTTTGCATGCTTCAAAATTTCTATAGACTGATTAAATGAAGCCCTAGGGTCTCTGACATAACGGTCCAATCTTGGTACACATTCGACATTATGAGCGAAAACATTCAAAGGACTATTTTCCAGTAATGATTCTAAGTCTGTTAAACTTCCAGCAAGATCTGAACATAATAGTTCTAGAGTGAGTTCAGGTGACCTTTTGCTAACTTCCTCAATGCAAGATTTATAGTGACCAGCACCACTATCTGCTAAATCATCACGGTTAACCACAGTAACTACTAGGTGCTTAAGATTCATAGATTCTGCAGCGTCAGCCAGATTTTTTGGCTCTTCAGGGTCAAGTGGAGGCGGTCTTCTAATTGTGCCTACTGCACAAAATTTGCAACCTCTAGTGCATTCTTGCCCGGCAATCATAAACGTTGCATCGCCGCTAGACCAGCATTCATGGATATTTGGACATCTGGCTTCTTCACAAACAGTGTGCAATTTATTGTCCTTAACAGATGCTTTTGTATCATTAAAAGACCTTTGCTGTTCTCCAGTAGGCAACCTTGTCCTAAACCAACTTGGCAATCGCTTTTGTGGTTTTTTGACCGTTTCGGTCGTAGCCATTGGGAGATGTCTAGATGCCATAGTAATCCCCCTCATTTAAGCCGACCATATACTAGGCTAAAAGGTGTATTAGTTGCCTTATCATAACTATCTTTGAAAGGATACGAGATTTATTGACTGATGTGCCCTTCGGATAACTATGTCCAAGCCGGTGGTACTGATTACAGGTGGCGGTCGTAGAATAGGTGCAGCAACCTCTAAACTACTCATGGAATCAGGGTACTATGTTTTGATTCACGTAAGGAATTCTAAAGGACTAGCTGAAGAGTTGATTCAAACCCATAGCGTCGAGAATAATTGCCAGCCGTGCGGGGAAGTAATTGTTGCAGACTTAACCAGTGATGAAGAGTTAAATTCAATGATAACTGCCGTCAAAAATAATCCAATGTTGAAACAAGCAGGTGGATTGTTCGGCCTAATCAACAATGCTTCAATTTACACCCCAATTGATTTCGAAGATTTGACTCTTGAAGTAATGCGAACGAATTTTAGAATTCACTTGGAAGTACCATTCATCTTGACCAAGCAATTAATTCAAGAATTAACCAACTCCACTGGTAGCATTGTAAGTATCATAGATACCTCACAAGGAAGAGCATGGGAAGGACTTTCACATTATACCTCAAGCAAATCAGCATTAAGGCAACTAATGATTAACTTGGCTGGCGACTTACGCAACCAGATTAGAGTAAATTGCGTTGCTCCAGGAGCTATTATCTCAGCAGACTGGGAGATTGAACACTTTGCCTCGGTTCTAGAAAAAGTTCCTATGGGTCGTTCAGGCAAACCAATAGATATTGCCAATTCAGTAAAATTCTTGCTAGAATCAGATCATTTATCTGGGCAAATAATCAATGTTGATGGTGGCTGGACCATCGTCGAATAGGCGTTTAATTCAAATGATGCCTCTGCTACGGCCTCCTGCAGGGATGGCTGAGGTGGTCAAAGGCGCCGGGCTTAAGATCCGGTCCCATATGGGTTCGTGGGTTCGTATCCCACTCCCTGCACCAATCCCTCAAACGCATCACTGAAATCGTGTTATGTTTGAGTAAAATGTTCAAAATCACCATCATTCTAACCGCTATAAAACTTGAATAATTTGAAACATCAACCCAAAACCGTTTAACCGTCCTATTACCAGCGACAGTCCGTGAACACCATGAAACGCGATGAAAACAACGCCGGCGCCCGGCTTATTTCCTCAACTATTGTGCTTCTCTTGCTTGCATCACTTACTCCGCTATTTGGTAGTCCAACTAGTGATGTTGGCCTTGAACTGAAGGAAAACTCAAACTTCTTTTCCAGCTCATCAAACGAGTCTTATGATCTATACATCGATTCACCAACCTCAGAATCTGGTGGAGATGGCTCAATCTCAACAATGGAGCCTGAAGGTTCCTCTGAAGAATTGAGTGTTCTTTCGACGGTAGAATTCTATACAGACGAGATGATTAGTGATTTGCAAGTATACGGCGAAGGAGCAAATAATTATATTGAACTAAGCATGTATGTTAAGTTTGAAGGTAATGATGGTGCAACTGCTGATATAACTTTCAAATTAGTTTCTGGTAGTACCACAATTGAACAAGAAGTTGTTGAATTAGATGATCCATGTAGCGGTGGTGGCGGATTTGGTGGAATTGGAGGAGGCTCTTGCACCTATGCAGTAAACGTGGTTAATTTCGAAATTGCTGAAGCCGGATTTACCGTTGAAAATGGTAAGAAACTCGGTGTGGAAATTGATGCTACTATAGATGGTTGTCAAGGTGGCGGCATTGGTGGAGATAGCGGTAATTGTGATGTCATGGTCCAATTTGGCGATATAGATTCAACCAACAGTTTTTCCAAACTGGAAGTCAAGGCTAACGCGCTTTCACAATCAGCGGTAAAGGTTCACATGCCTGGTTCTGGATGGACAGACAGTGAAGTTCTCGAATGGTATCCTAACCATCGGCAAGAATTTAGAGAAATGCAATTTACTATTCAAGTAAAAGACGCATTTGGCAGAGATGACATCGAAAGTGTCAACCTAATTATGAGTACCAATGAAGGGGCAACTGTTGTTTTCAACGAAGAATTCGAAGATGATGATTTAACCTTGGATAATAATGGTTTAGTTGGCAATTTCACCTACACCTACAATCAAGGAATCGAACCAGGTGACTATGAGGTGACTCTTGAAATTAAAGATATTCAAGGGCATACCGTATTGTTTGAACACCAAGGACTAGAATTCTTGGAACATGGTATCTATCTCTCATTGCCATCAAATCAGCCTGATACGGTACTGATTGCTCCAGGTCAAACTACCAGCATAGAGTTCTTAGTTGAACATACGGGTTCAACATCCTCTGATTTAGAAGTCGTTTTCGACTTGTCTCGCTCATTGCCATCAACTTGGTCTGACCCAATATGGGATAAACCACAAGGCTATTCTCTTCAAGGCGGCAGTACCTCTGCTCGACCAATTTTGCAGATTGATGTTCCAGATGGGGACCTATCTACTGCTCCAGACAAATTAGAAGTTGAAGCACGAGCATTTGCCGACATTGATGGAACCACAACCGAAGTAGCCGTTGTTGAGATAGTTCTCAATATTGAAGAGGTCGGAGTTTTTGCACCTCCAAGAATTTCTATCTATGAAGATGAAGAACATCAAATCCAGATCTCTGATTCGACCAGACCTGAGTTTTATGATGAAATGTTATCCCATTATGTCGATAGTGACGAGATTGGAGACTTTTTCATTGACATCTTCAACTCTGGCTTTGATACAGACTCTTTCTTTATTAGAGTAAATGCAATGCCAACCTCTTGGCAATACAAATTCTTTGACAACGATACAGGAATGGAGTTGTCCGAGGAAGGAATCAACTCAGTGACTCCAGATATAGGGTCACATGACATATTGACTGTGAGAATGGAGGTCTACCCGCCGCTAGAAAGAGACTCACAGGATATTGGATTGGTGTCCTTGCAAATTACCAGTGAAGGTGATTCTGAATTACAAACCGACAATAGTTTTACTGTGCATCGGACATTTGGAATCCTAGCAGAGGTGATCTCTGATAGCGATGGTGGTACTCTAGGCAGCGTTGGCCCAATAGCGCCAGGCAATACTATTGATTATACAATTAGAGTGACAGATACTAGCGATATTGCTGGTGAGACAACATGGAGAATCGTCAATCCGAAAGACCTCTCGAGAAACATTGATGCTGACATGGGTTACACAACTTGGGACTACTCCATCACAGATACTTCTGGTAATGAAATAATTGTCGTTAACCTTGCACCAGATACCTATGCTGACATTGATTTAACAATTGAACTTCCAGAGAATGTTGCAGCAGGTAATCAAACAATTTACCTTAGAGTTGCTGAAGAAGGTGTTGAATCTAATGAAGCTCGGTACTTTGACTTGCCAATCGTAGTTAGAGTCGAGGAAGATGTTCAACCAGGTCGTTTGCCTATTACTCAAAAGAGCGAGTACACCAGATTTACTTCCGAGGAAACTAAAAACATCGAATTCCGTATTGTTAATGATAACAATGTCCCTCTTGATGTAGTGATTGAATTAGAAGAACCAACTGGTTGGGACGGCGAAATTGCTGCCTTATCATCTCAAGATGGTGGTGGATTTTTATTAGTCACCTTACCAGCATATACCAGTAAAGATTTCTTTGTTGAATTGACTGCACCAGCTAACTTGAAGGATGGTTCAGACGTAGAATTTGTCCTTCGTGTGACTCCGATGGACGATGAAGTTCCTTACAATTCAACTTATACTCAACTCTCGAAATTCAATTTCAAAACCGAGTGTACTGGCTTTTCTTGTCTAGTTAACGAAGTTTACGATCCTGAGCCTCAAACACTAGCCTTGGGTGCAGGCCTGGTTGTGTTGTTCATATTCGCTGTCTATCGGAGAGGAAGATATGATTCATCCGTGGCAAACATAACTCAATTGCCTGAGGAGTTGCAAAGTAAATTGGAAGAATCTGATGAAATGGAGTTTGATATCCCAGAACCGGTAACCGAAGAGGATGATGATATCGAATTACTCGATGCACTAGACGAGATTTGAATAGTCACTATTTGATTGGTTTCGATGCATTGTATGAACATCGTACCATTTGCCTTATCAATCATAAAAACAGCCCAAGCATGTTGGTATCATGCGAAAGCGTTCAATAGTCACTCAGCCGGCTGCAAAATTGCAAATTGTGAAACACAAGGATGCGATGAAATCAATTTCACTTATTTTGTTGATGCTACTTTCCTCAATGGCTTCAATCCAATTCTTTGCAATCGATGCAAGTGCTACAAATACTGACCAGGACGGCGATGGTTTGACTTATGGATTGGAGTATCTAATCAATTCATTTCCCAACGACCCAGACACTGATAATGATGGATTGCCTGATGGATGGGAATGGAAATATGGACTAAATCCTCTATCTAGTGCTAATGATGACGGCGCAGTTGGCGACCCTGACGGTGACGGGATGTCAAATCTACAGGAATATACCTATCTAATGCCAGCAGGGTGGGACAATCCATCAACTCCAAATATGCTTGATAATGGTGTGTGGTGGAACGGTACCGTGCCAGTAAATGATTGGAATGAAGAGGATTCACTCCAATACCTACGTCCTTTGTGTGGCGATGCAGGTGCTGATGGATTAGGCAATACAATACTTTGTGATGAAGACCCAGTAGGTAACGTGTGCGCTAACGGATTTGATGATGACCAAGATGGTTTAGTAGATTCAGCAGACCCTGATGGTGATGGAGACGCTGATTGTTTCTCCGATGATGATGATGGTGATGGTCTAATTGATGAAGATGTATCTGGTTGGGATACTGATGGTGACGGGATGCCTGATGGTTGGGAGGCTGCGAATGGTCTCAATGCAACCTCTCCGTCCAATGCAGATGGTCCAAACGGCGACCCTGATGGCGATGGATTAAACAATTTATTAGAATATGTCAATCCAACATGGGATACTATGTGTGGCTCAGTGCCATGTTTTAGAAATGGCCCAAATGGTGGTTTTACTGAAACAACCTCCCCATGCGACCCAGTAATGGGTATTGGTCCTGGCGGGTGTGCTACCTACACTGCAGAAGTTGACGGAATTACTTCGACAAATCCACAAAGAGCTGATAGCGATAATGATGGATTAAACGATTCATATGAAGCATTGATTTTGTTAACAGACCCAACAGCATCAGACACAGATAATGATGGTATTCCTGATGGGGTTGAAGTAAATGGGTTGTATGGGAACCCTGCTCAAGCAAGCGATCCCAGAGACAACAATACAGATGATGACGCGTTTGATGATGGTGAGGAAGATAACAACAGCAACGGTGTGGTAGACCCAGGTGAAACGGACCCAACTAGAAAGGAAGATTCCGGAGATGAAGACCAAGACGGATTGCAAAATTGGGAAGAAAACCTATCCTGTACCCTTTGGGACGTAGCAGATTCAGATTTTGGTGGAGTCAATGATGGTGATGAACTAAACGTCACCCATGGCACAGATCCATGTGATTCTTTTGTTAATTTTGCCACGTCGATAAACAGTTGGAACTCAGGTTCCTCCTTACTTACTCTACAGGATTCTTCGGGATTCAATCCAAATGGAGGTGAGGGTTGGTACAACTCTTCAGGGACTTTAATACCGTTTAGTTACATATCAGTTTCCAGCCTATCCTTAGTCGGTGTTTCGGTTGGACCAGGAGTTGGAGTTACAGAAGCACTAAACCAGAATGGTTCTTTTTGTCATACCTCGGCAACTGCAGCTGGCACATTACTGACTACACAACAATATTGTGACGATGATTATGAGGATAGTGATGGAGATGGCCTAGCAGACTGGGAAGAGATTTTAGGTGTCTACGGTTGGTTTTCCAATCCTAGTTTGGTTGATACAGATTCAGACGGAGTAAGTGATTTTGATGAAGTATTTGATTTCACAGACCCTAACGAACCGTGTAATAATCTTCTTGATGATGATTCAGACTCATTGAACAATTATTTTGAAGACACTACAGGATGTGATTTGATATGGATTGGAATTGGTAACGGTAGTCTTGATGTTTGGGTGACTAGTCCAACTTTATTTGATACTGATAGTGGCGGGGTAGATGATAGAACCGAATATACAGACGGTACTAACCCTGAATCAAATCCGTTAGATGATATCTTACCCGAAGATTTTGATGGTGACGGCATACCTGATGCTATTGAAAATCTTACCGGCACAGATTGGACTAACCCAGATACCGATGGTGGCGGTATGTCTGATGGTGATGAATGTCCAATCGCATTTTGGGGCACAGGATGCTTGAATTCACCATTCGACCCATTTGATCCAACTGATGATATTACTTCGAATGGAGTGGTTTTCTGGGCTAATAATACTTCAGGAACGGTGGATTTAGAACAAATACATCGCTGGAGGATGAATACCAACGACTTCTACACTGGGACGACTTATGCAAATCTGGCAGAGGTACACCCAGCGAGTCCGATATTGCCGAATATTGATAATTATACCTTACTTCCAGACTTATCGTTCTCTAATGGCACTGTAGATTGGGACATAACATTCAACAATACAATTGAAATTGGTAACATACCTATTTCTTCATATTATCGTAATATCACATTTTGGTCTGATCCTAATACCCAGTTGACTCGTTCTAATGATACCGTGAATCTAGGCATAGAAGACGGTATAATTAATCGCATCAATGTCAAACAAGAAGAGTATTTCTTTGATTGGAATAGTATCTCAAGTAATACAATAGCCAGCACAAATAGTGATTACCAATTGATTATTCCTGATTATTTCAATGACGTTTCTAGGCCAGAACACATCGTTAACCAAACAGTTTCTTCAGTCGTAGCTAATGCCACTTCTCAAGATGCGTACACAACTGCTCAATCATTGAGTGACTTCTTGAAATTTGGTAATGATACATTTGATTTTAAATTATATCACTCTAGTATCAACTCACCTGCTGGTCAGGATATTACACAATTTGTATTACAGGATCAAATCGGCAGTTGTACTGATTACAACACTGCGTTTGTTACCATGGCTAGATTAGCAGGGATTCCTGCAAGGTATGTCACAGGATATTCTGGTGGGCAATGGAATGGTGAAGGTTACACAGTAACTACCCAGGATTACACCTCATGGGGTGAAGTGAAACTATCAATCGATACAGGGTCTAACGTAATTGATTTGGGTTGGATTCCGTTTGATTCTTGCCCACAATCTGAGAATTTGACCATCACAAATCAATCTGTTGATCCTTTGTCTTTTGATAGAGACCTTAGCACAAAGTTAGAATTATCAGGAACATTTGTATTTGCCGATAACCTTACCGCAATTGATACCTATGAATTAGAAGCTTACTTTGTTCCGATTAACGAACTATCTAATCTGCCTGGTTCTGGCTTAAATGGCGATCGATTGATTGGAATTGTCGAGACTAATTCTACAGGTGTATTTAGCTTCAATGATACAATAACAGCAATACTCGACCCTGGTGTTTATTCTATAGTAATGCTTCACAGACCCTTTGAATTGATTTCCAATGATGTCATTATCTATTCTAGTTATGTCAATGTGACAGAAGATTCAGTTATCAACCATGAATTCCCATTGGCCGTAAACAGCCCGGTTGTCGGTGC
>QXXX01000037.1:0-11652 GCA_009887195.1 Candidatus Poseidoniales archaeon
GACACTTCTGGATCTGCTCCAGCACGTGCACTTGTCTCTTCATTATTGCTTTCTTCTTGTAACTCGTAGATATCTACTGCTGACAAAAAACTGGTCAACATCAATATCACGAGAATCATTGGGGTCATTTTCTTCATAGGTATACCTCCGACGGTTCGGTACCCTCACCCACGCAAAAGGTCGTATTTATAATATAGGAAGGATTTCACATGACCACAGTGATGCGTTTTCACCCAAAACAAGCAGTTAGTAGACCGTTTAACCAGTTGAATGGAGTGAAATTTTTGTAGGCTATGCCATACCTATATGAATACATGAAAAGTGAAGGTTTTTATCAGAATTCGCGGTTTTTTTACAGGATTTTGAAAAATTTAACATTTTAAGACTCTCGAAGAGCTGCAGATGGTGGAACCATTGTTGCCCGACGTATTGGTATTGCTGTAGCCAGGATAACCAGTAACCAGCCGCCGAGTATAACCGTTAGAATAGTTGACCATGGCAGAGTAAACTGAGCACCCTGGTCTTCCCAGAATGCCACATATAGTGCTCGATGAAAACCAACCGCAACCAAAACACCATTGATAATACCAAGTAGAGCGACCCAAGAAACCTCGATTAAGAATGATAGCATAACCATGTTTTTACGATAACCTAGCGCTCTTAGAATACCGATGGTTTTGCGTCGCTCAGATACTGAACGCACCGTAACTACTCCTATCCCTCCAATTCCTACTATCAAACCAAGTGCTAGGTATGCCTCAAAAATACCAAGAATTGCGATAACTAGTGATTGTATTAGCATAACATCATCTGAAATGATTGATATTGCAACACCTTCACCGCTTAGATTTTCTTCCAAGTCCTGTGATAATTCTGCGGCAGCTATTCGAACATTTTCCGGTTTACCTGTGGCTGAGAATGTCTTGATTCCAGAATCATCAAAGTCACTGGAAGGAGTTGCGGAATCAGTTAAACTTACGTACATTCTTGTCAATCTGCCATCGAACTGATCCTCGGCAATTTCGCCACTCATCCAGACCCCTGGTGAGAACAAATATGACGACTGTTCAAGATACCCAGCAACGGTGACAATTCGCTTATTTCCAGGGTTAGATAAATCAATTAGAGAAATCGAATCTCCAATTGAAAAACTTAACATAGAAACACCTGTTCCATCAGTACTTAATTCGAGCCCAAAAGAGGCATCTAATAGCACCAAATCTTGGCGACTTTCCACGACTTGCCAAACCTCAGTTTCACTACTGCCAAATTGTTTGTCCCACTCATGAAGTGGCAGGCCCCCATGATTGGCAAATCCTTCATCAAACCCGCGTAAGACATACGGCATTCGTTCTTGCTGGCTATCTTCTAAAAATACCTCAGAGCGATAAACCAAACCTACAGCATCAATATCACTGGCAAGACCAGAAGACAGGTTCCACTCCATTGGGTCATTTGATAATTCAATTGGCCTTGAGCGGGACGATGTCAACATCAATTCAAATTCTCCTTCTGTCTCTTCAACAAAGGAACTCGAATAATTATCAAACTGTTCGGTATAGCCACTAAGCACGACCACAGAAAATACCGTGATCGAAAACATTGCCATAACTACTGCAGTGCGCACTGGATTGGCCAGTGGATGAGCCAATGCTACTGGAACAGTTGGCCCCATACGCTTGGTTAACAACCTTGACCGGCCAATACGAGAAACCAACATTGGCGCTGCACTGGTTAGCAGCATAACACCAGCAAAGACTTCGACTAAACCAAGTAGAATAAAGGAAAATTCATCTGGAGTCATATCACCTCTAATCGGGTCAAGGCCGGCTAATCCAATAGTCCAAAGCAACAGTATTCCACCAAGCCAGGCAAAGGTATTACGGCTGGCATGGCGAGCCAGCCGAGCCCATATCCCGCCTTTAGCCCGCAACATAACTGGTAATTCCCAAGTGAAAATTGGCGTGAAGGTAAAGATGACAAATACTCCACCCATAGTCCAAAGCAAGTAGGCAAACGCTGAATCAAAACCAAGTAAAATCAATATCAACAAACTTAGTACTGCGCCTGCTAGAGTACAAATTTGAACGATTAACAACGGCCAAGGTAAGCCGGCTTGAATCCTTACAAGACCGCCCCGCAGTGCTGAAACTATGTTCAATTTGGCAGTCCACATTGCCGAGCCCCAAAGGGTAATCATCGCTAACATGAAGCCCCAAGCCCAGCCGGCAAATAGTGACGAAAAGGTCCAAGAGAAAGTGAATAGGTCTGAGCCGGCTGAGGCAAATATATTGCTAAATCCAGCACTAATGCCCATCGCTAACAGTAAACCAAGCAATGCTCCAACAACCCCTGCCATCGCTGCTATTACCACACCTTCTAGGACCGCTAATGCTCTTACATCTGAGCGAGTAACTCCCATGGCTCTAAGAACCCCAAGTTCACTACGCCTTGCTTCAGCTAACATCAACACTATGGTAAGCACCAGCAAAACACCCGCAGCGATAGTAAATGTGCCAAAGACTAGGAACATTCCTGAAATTACTCCAGAGGATTGAGCAGCAGCCTTAGCAGCCTCTACTTTAACGGCAGTAAATCGTAAATTGATATCTTCACTATCCGATAATTCATCAAACCACTGCGTTATATTATCCAAAGCGGACAAAGTACTCGCTTGGTCAGTTGAATTTAACTCACCGCCACCAACGATTAAGATTGAGCGTTCATTTACTCCAGCAGCAGATAATTGCTCACCATAATCTAGGGAAATAAATCCTAACACTACCTCATCTAATTCTGCTAGAGACTCTAGACCCTCAAGTTCACTATACTCACCGTCATGAGTCAACCTAAGGGCACTATCATTACCAAAGGCGTATGGAATCAAACCCTTGACCCAAATATTGCTCAGTCCTGGCGTCATTGCCAAATTGGACAAACGGTTTGACACGGCCACATTGTCATCCTCAACAGTGATTGGGGATTGTCCACCACCAAACGCGAGGAATAACTGCGGCAGTTGACCAAAGCCGCCGGCAGATGAAAGGATTGGCAATCTGATAGTTACAACTTCGGCCTCACTATACTGCAAGATACCTTGCTCATAACTACACCAATTTCCAAGAGTTGTTGAGGACAGACCAGCAATACCATTACAAGCAGAGTGATTACCAACAAATTGTGTTGCTGGTTGTGGCCAAAAATCTCCATCTTGCCACTGATTAAATGAGGCATTAACATCCAGACTTTGACTGACATAACGTTGCACGGAGAGTAATCCTTCGATTTCCAAATACAGCAAATCATCAACTAAAAGGTCTAAGGAAAGGACGGTCGAGGGTAAATTAATGCTTAGGTTTTGACTCTCAGAGTTCGATAAATCAAGTTGATAATCATATAATACCAAACCGTTGTCATTGCTTTCCAGGGCCCACCAACCAGTATTACCTGCGGCGATGGCCTCCATTTCACCTGCAGAGTCAACGTCGGCCCAAACATCATCATCAAAGTCATGTTCACTAGCAATAACAATTCCACTACTGTGGGCTACTGCCCCATAATCTCCACTTGTTGACAAAGCATAGCCGTTGATTCTTTCATCATCAGCGGCTTGCCATAACCACGCTTCACCTTGCCCTGCAACTTGATGACCAAAGCCAGAATCAGCAAAATGCCACAGTGAACGATTACCTTCCTCAAGATTAGTCACTTGCCTTGATGCTAGAGTTAGCAGTTGTTGGTTTTGGTATTCCATTTCGATAATTGGTACTTGCAAAACCTCTAGCAGTGTTGAGTCTTTCGATAGTACTGACAGATTTTCTCGTAAGGCTAGGACGTCTTCACCATCAATCCTGCCCAAGCCTTGATCGGTTGAGATCGACAAGGAGCTAGCACTCTCTTGGTAATCCAAAGAAAATCCGACATCCTCTGCGGTCAAACTATTATTGAGTAAGACTCCTAAATCTTCAATCACTGATTCAATTTCACCTTCTCCATCATATCGTGAATCAACAGCGTAGTAAACGGTATTTACCTGCCCGACGAGTAATTGTAAATCTTGAGCAGTCAGTAAATCAGTAAACAGAGCAGGAGATTTAGTACCAGCAAGGTTAGCCATCCCGGCATTATCAACTACCTCATAAACCATGAAATTCTGCTCAATACGCTTTCGTGAGTTATCCTCAGTTACATACCAACCAATTTCAATTTCATCGCCCTTTGTCACCGATAATTCATCAGCGAGCACCTCATTAATAGCGATGTTTGGCATTGCAGCAATACGATTTAATTCCTCAAGTTCAATAAAACGAAGACCATCATTCCCGCCAATCTTGGGCCATATTTGTTGGCTGTCAATTGTTGCATTCATGGCAGCCCAAGTAACCACTGGAAGTGATTTACCACTGTTTGACTCAACGCTTACACCTGTGATAATGCCCTGTTGCTGACCGTCAATTATCTTCGACAAATCGTTGTCTTGAAGGACATCTTGCCATACTTTACCCGCTACTGATTCATCAATTAGCACCCGTTGCCCGGTACTTAGATCAAATCCAGATAAGGTAATATCAGTCTCGCCCCAACTACCTTCAACCTCTTTGGTGATGGTTGCATCCAAAGAATCTCCAACCACTAAAGACGAAGTTATGATGGCTGAAGCAATTATCAATCCAGCCATCAATAGCGCGGCTTGACGTTTACGACGGATGATATTCTGTTTGGCTAAGCGCCAAACCACCAGCCTTTGCGGCACCAGTACTGGTTGGAGAAGAACATGACTTATCAACGCAATACTTAGTGAGCCAACCCACAGAGTGATGCCGGTAATTCCTAACCAGTCAAACAGGTAGTAAGCAATGATTCCATCTGCCACTGGTCCAAAGATAAGTAGTGCTTTGGTTCCAAAAGACAATTGCCTACTGCGACCAATCATGATGGTCGATAAGCCAGCTGGAATTCCAACTAGCAACAGTAGGATGATTGCCTCAAGTAGCAGATTCACTCCTCCTCAAAACCTCGTTCATCTTTGACAATTAAGCCATCATCCATGCGCAGCACTCTACTACACTGTTTGGCCACATCACTATCGTGAGTTACCAGAAGGAAAGTAGTGCCCATTTTTTCATTGATACTTTTCAACAATGACATTACACTGGCTGAGGTTGCTGAATCTAAGTTACCGGTTGGCTCGTCACACAAGATCACTGAGGGACTGTGGACAATTGCTCGAGCAATAGCCACACGTTGTTGCTGCCCGCCAGATAATTCACTTGGGCGATGTTCACTACGGTCACCTAGACCCACCGCCTTTAGCGCCTCTAGTGCAGTACTTCTCGACTCTGTGGCTGATTTGCCGAGTAATAACAATGGTAATTCGACATTTTCTACTGCTGACAATACTGGCAGTAAATTGAAATCCTGAAAAATAAACCCGAGATACTCAGCCCGAATTCTTGAACGTTCATCATCACTGACTGCGAATAACGACTTGTTGTCGATCATTACTGTACCCGAAGTTGGCTCATCAATGCCTGATAGCACATTTAGCAAGGTAGTCTTGCCACAACCTGAAGGACCCATGATGGCAATCATCTCACCTTCACCGATGCTGACATCAACGCCTCTAACCGCTTGCACTGTTGATTCACCAGAGGCATACAGTTTCCATAATTCACTCGCTTCCATTACGGCTCGCATGAATTTACTACAGAGGAACTGCGTTGATAAACTACCGCTTCAAAGCATCATCATGGGCGAAGAAAACACCGAGTTAACCATCGCTGTGTTGTGTTTTGGACCGCTGGCGGAAATCCTTGGTCGAAATCAATCCATTACCCTTGAAAGATCTGCAACTTGCCAGACTGCAATTATCCAACTCGGCATTGAAGAATGGTTAGTCAAGGGCTTGAAGGTCGCGGTGAATGGTGATATGTCTGCTCTAGATACTGTGCTTCATGATGGTGATGAACTTGCTCTACTACCGCCAGTATCGGGTGGTTAAACCGCTAGTAATTGCTAATTTTCAACCGAAGAGTTCAACAGCACCCACCCATAGCAATAGATGGGGAAGCAACATGTTTGGTGGACTTGGACCTCTAGAAATCATCGTATTACTAGTCATATTTTTCGTATTATTTGGCGCCGATAGGCTGCCTAAGATGGCCAATGCGCTTGGCCGTAGCAAGGGCGAATTCCAAAAAGGACTCGATGAATCTACTAAGGCGATGAAACTTGAACAGACCATCCAAGATATGGATGCTGGAGGACGTACACCATCTCAAGCATTGGCTGCAAGAGCTAAGGAAGTAGGCATCGATCCAACTGACATGGACCCTGCTGAATTGGAAAAGAAAGTCACTGCTTTGGAAAAACTCGCGGCTGAAGAGTAATTCACCTTGCTCGTTTGAGCATCATTGGTGAGCCACAAATATCACAATCTTTGACTGGTCCTTGTTTGCTAGTTTTGACATCTTTTGGTACCGCTTGCGTAGTTCGACAACCGGTACAGCGTAATTGCCACTGCCAAACCTGCTTGGCCGGTTTTACTCCAACTGGCTGAGTTGACAAGCCAGCATTTTTCATAACATTTTGCAAACGATAATCATCGGTAAATAATTCCGCGTTCAAGCCCAATGCTAAGGCTAAAACATCCAAATCAACATCAGATAAACGAGGTAAATCACCACTCTGTGCTGCGACTAACCGTGCTTCACTCAGCCATTGTGGATCAACATCTCGCCAATCAACATCAATACTGTTAACCAGCATAAAACGTTCAGGACTTACCCGCTCGAGTTCTACTTGCTGACTTGTTGCACATACACCACCGGCAATCTGGGTCACCGGCCAGTAAAGCAAGGCGGCCGTATCGAGAACTCGCATCAAGCACAATACCCTCCAATCAACCACATCAACCCACCGATTAGGCACACATTCAAAAAAACAAGTGTCAAGCAAGGTCTGTGTCGTGGTATAGTGGGATACTTGATTTCATCCTCGAACGGACTAATTCGGCAGTACTTGGACTAGTCTCATTTACCGAAGCAATCATCCAACCATTGCCACCAGATTTGGTATACTTGCCCATGTTGTATGATGCGATGGACAACAAACCACTAGTCATGTGGTACTTTCTTGTAGTCACGCTAACCTCAGTTGCCGGCTCTTACGTCGGTTATCTAATTGGCAAGCGCTGGGGCCGACAATTACTCGACCGCTTTGCTAAACAGAAGCATGTTGCTAAACTAGAGGCTTTGACGACAAAATATGGTACAATGGGCATATTCATTGCGGCATTTTCGCCAATCCCATACAAAGTATTTGGTTGGGTTGCCGGAATGGGTGAGATGGATAAGCGCTCTTTTATCGTCGCCGGATTATTTGGCAGAGGTCTTAGATTCGGCCTTGAAGCCTTACTCATTGGCATTTACGGTCAGAAAGCACTCGATACCATCAATGCCATCCTTGATAATGAAATCCTCATCGCACTAGGGATGATTGCTATTGGCCTGGTTGCCTATTTCGCATGGTCATGGTGGTCCAAACTCGGCGATGCAAATAGTCAAGTTACCGAGTAAATTTGCCTCGGCATTAAGGCGAATTGTTATGAACAGGTGGTTGGTCGGTGGGCTGTCGCTCGTGTGGTGTAGCCAGGTCCATCATTGCGGGTTTTCATCCCGTCGACCCGGGTTCGAATCCCGGCACGAGCACCACATCAAAATAGCGCGCTGAACGCATGTTAAAATTATTGCAATAGTATTAAATTCGCTTGTTCTAAGGCACAATCATGCCAAAAACCACTGCACTATTGAGTCATAATGATGTGCCAATGATGTGGGAAATCAATGAACAAGGATTACCTGGAACTGGACAGGTTACTCAAGGCGAGATGGCTAAACTGCTTGACTTGTCTGAAGTAAGCCTAGGCGCTTACCAAGACGGAACACTCATTGGATTCGTGCTTTGCTTACTGCCAAAAACCGAGTATGGCAGCCTAAACTATGCTTGGTTTAACCAACGCTACGACCAGTTCATCTATGTTGACAGAATTGCCGTTGCTAAGGATTCTAGAAATTCTGGTATTGGGACTCTGTTGTATCAGCAAGTGTTTGACTATGCAACACAGCATGGCATCCCAGTTACTGCTGAAGTAAGCCTAAAGCCGTCTAATGAAGGTTCAGATCGATTCCATCTACGTCATGGATTTGTCACAGTTGGAGAACTTGACCACGGCGATAAAGCCGTAACTATGTACATCAAAGACAAAAAGCCCGAAGATGATTGAAGCAATTAAGTCACAGTGACCGTTCAGGCTGTATATGCACATACTAGTGATGACCCGAATTGTTTTGGGACATTCACTTGGTGGCATGCAAAAACAAACCATGGACTTGTGCCAAGGATTTGCGAAAGCAGGACATCGTGTTACGGTGATTACTACTGGACGTAAAGACGGAGTGCGCCATGAGGATAATGATGGTATTGAAACTCACTACCTTGAAGGGACTAAACCAGGATATTACAGTCGCAAATGGAATTCTGCTGCAAGGAAAAAAATTAGTTCCATTCACCAATCAACACCTATTGACGTAATCCATAGTCAGTCAATGGGCGCCAATGGAATCCTGAAATGGGCCAGACGTAATGCTGTACCTGTTGTGTCAACTTGGCATGGAACCAGCTTAACCGAATTCACCTCTTTCTTTGGCTCAGCATCATACCATCCAAGATACTGGCACTGGCTAATAATCACCCCTTTGACATGGTTGAAACGTTATTTCACCATGGAGTTGCCTGTACGAAGAGCTAGTAAAGCGATAACTCTTGTTTCACCAACCTTAGAACATCACATGAAATTATTTGCTAAAGATAAAGTCAAAGTAATTCCCAATGGAGTACATATTCCTGAACAATTTGAAGCGAGTAATAAGAATGATAAATTTGAGATTATTTCAATCGGTCGAATTGTCAAACAAAAGGGAGTACAACATGCAATACATGCTACTGCAAAACTACCAACTGAATTCAAAAATAAAGTTCATCTACATATTGTTGGTTCAGGTGATTATCTCGAATCACTGGAAAGCCTAACTTCAAAACTTGAGATGAACGACATCGTCACTTTCCACGGCAGGACTGTTGGTGATGAATTAGCAGCGATCTACCAACGCTGTGACATCCATCTAATGCCTACCACAAGTCATGAAGGCTTACCGCTGACTATTCTTGAGGGGATGGCATACGGCATGGCGACAATTGCCTCAAACATCGGTGGAATACCAAGTGCTATTACCGATGATGTCAATGGATTTTTGATAAAACCCGGTAATGTTGAACAGTTAACCAATCGATTGCAAGCACTGCTGGAAAATCCCAAGCGCATTAGCGAAATTGGTAGTGCTGCAAGAGAGAGTGTCATCCAGCACTATTCTGATGAGATGATGGTCAAGCAAACACTAGCAGTGTTCACAACGGTTTTATGAAACTATTTCGATGTAATGTAATCGCAGCATAATGCATCAAGAACTCAATTAACAAAACTCTACAATGTCTTTAAGAGTGTAATTCCAAAGGACAATATAAGCACGGGAGGGGTCTTAGCATGTCAAAAAAAGTTAGTGAGCATTATGATGAAGACTATTTCGAGTGGCAAGCTGAGGCTGGTGAGTTTGGCGGTTGGGCAAATCAAAGCAAGTTTGTTGATTATATCTCACCAGATGATGTGGTTCTAGACTTTGGCTGCGGCGGTGGATATTTACTAAAAAACCTAGATTGCAAACAGCGATTAGGGCTTGAGATAAATCCTTCAGCAGCCGCTACTGCAAAGAAAAATGGCGTTGAGATTTACGGTGCGGTAGAAGATATTCCAAATGATTCAATTGATGTCATCATCTCAAACAATGCCTTAGAGCATGCCCTTAGACCATTGGATGAATTAAAAGGGTTGAAAGGAAAACTAAAAATTGGGGGAAAAATAATATTTGTCGTCCCGTGTGAAAACATCTCAATGCGTTACCAACCAAATGATATCAATCATCACCTTTACAGTTGGAGTCCTATGGCTATTGGAAACCTGTTTACAGAAGCGGGATACTCATTGATAGAATCAAAAGCCTATATCCATAAATGGCCAGGTAGGGCCAAATTATACCGCCGAATAGGAGGACGATGGTTGTTTGAGTTGGCTTGTCGCATATATGGCCGATTTAGTCGCACCTGGTTTCAGGTCCGTGCGGTTGGACAGCGAGATGCTTGACCATTAAAATAAGAATATCTGGCAAGCAGTTCAAAGATTCTTCAAGTCATCTACTCTTGATTTTAATTTCGCTCTTTGCTCATCGTTAAGGTATGGTAGATATGGATCTTCATCTTCAACAATCTGCTCCCAACCCGACATTGTTCTAGCAAAAATTTCTGTGTCAATATTCCATTTTAGCCAGCGGTCAATAAAGTCACAATGGCGCATTGCTTCTTCATCATCTGCAGCAATTTTACGCAATAAGATGTTAGTCTGCATCAAAAGAACCGAAAAACTAGGTGTCATTTGGTAGGTCGAAAATGGGTTCCTCTCCGCAATTATCGTCATGTGTTCACGCCATAAACCAAAGGTCACATCGTAAATTACCCCAATTAGTAATACCAGCACAATAACACTAGACCCAATAGCAAAAAGCCCTAGATATGTTGTTGAAACCCCAGCAATGGTTGAATCATTTTCAAATCTCCAACTCAAGTAAGGCCAAATAAGCAAAGTCAAGGTAGTTACCCAAAACGCCATTGAGATAATTGTCTGGCTTTGTTGAACTCGCCAGTACTGTCGCATGAACCATTTCTTGAATGGAGAGCCACCGTCAGAAGCACTTTTTCCCTCAGATACCATGACAATCCCATATAGGGTGTTCATTTAGACTATACCCCTTAATGGCAGGGGAAAGACGGTAAATATCACCCAGCGGTATTATACAAGCCTATGATTTGATTAACGATTTAGTGACTATAAAACCGATGATTGCAGCCGTGCCAAAAGACCCTGTTTCTATTAGCGAAGCAAGCAGTGAATCAGCTTGTTGGACAAGGTCTGTCTCGTCAATTAGGCCAAAACTAATCTTACTCCAATCGACAATTACAATCCGTCTAGACTCTAGCCATTTTAGAATGATAAATTGCACAATTAGTAGAATTTTGATAACTTTCGAGGCAAAATTGAACACAAAAGCCGCAATTATTCCAAGTACCAGCCCTTGAACAGCCGCACTGCCTAAGTCTTCTATGCCAATCATATCTAGTGCTTGATTACCAAGTTTAATGTAATTTGGTTAGCAAATCACTGATTTACCCTAATATCATAGTCGATTGAAACTACCATCAGGCATCATTTGCCAACGCACACCATCTGTTTGAACGTAGATAGTTTGTCCAGTTGATTGATCATATTGACCACCAGGTGGCAAGCCAGTATAATCTGCTACTGTAGTTGGTTGTGCAGGTGGTGCAGGTGCGGTAGCAACCGGCGGTGCTGGAGCAGTCATCGGTTGAGCGGGCTGTACCGGTTGTTGGGCCATTGGTTGTTGAGCAACTGGTTGCTGATATGCCGGTTGAACTGGCTGTTGATATGCGGGTTGTTGCGCCATTGGTTGACCCATCTGTGGCATT
>QXXX01000037.1:11752-13432 GCA_009887195.1 Candidatus Poseidoniales archaeon
AACTGGCTGTTGATATGCGGGTTGTTGCGCCATTGGTTGACCCATCTGTGGCATTCCAGCAACAGATGTTTGGGGCGCCATATTAGGTTGTTCAGTCCACATTTGTTGGGTGAAGTCTTTGTTATTGTCACCATTTCTGCCACGCATAATAACTACTGCAACGCCAATTACGACCCCAAGTACGCCAATTGTGCCACCAACAATTAATCCAGTATTGGAGGATTTTGATTCTGACTCGCTTGTCTCATCGTCTTTGTCCTGACCACTAGCAATATTGGTCGCTGAGGAATCAGTCCCATCATGCAGGCTGGTGTTGCCAGATACAACTGCAGAAGCATCTGCGGCAACTGCGGTCCCGTCAAGAGTCGATGATTCTGTAACAAAGGCCACAGATGCACTGTGAGCAAGTCCACCATCAAGTGAAACCACATTTAGGTTGATGGTGTATTCATTACGAGGTATCGAATCATCAACAGCAAAGGTAACGGTAAACGGTAAATCACCATTCATGTCAATAGTACCCCAAGTAATTACTGCTGAATCTATCAAATCTTGATTATAGGGTTCAACCAAAACGTCCAATGCACCACCAAGAGATAGGTCTAGTCCATTATGTGCATTGATTACTCCACTGATTGACATAGTGCCGTCAACGATGATTTGTTCACGGTTTTCAATATCTAGTGAGAATTCCGGAATCGATGTTACAGTAAAGGTGATTTCATCTGAATGTACTGTCGAGCCAGCCGTACCAGTCACAATAACAGTATAATCACCAGCAGATAAGTTACTCGGAATTGTCAAAGTTAGAACTGATAAAAACGGAGCAGAACCGCTGGCAAAATCTAGTTGAGCGGCCACTCCATCAGGAACAGTCACTCCAATAGTGACATCAGCGCCAGAAAATCCATTTACCGGTTCAATGAAAATAGGAGTGGGAACTACCCATTCTACACCTTGAGGAATTACAATCCAAGGATCAAGCGTAACTATTTCGAAATCAGGGTCATTGTCTACAGTGAATGGAACAGTAATCGAGCGCTCCATACCACTTGATTCACCCATGATAGTCAGAGTATATTCTCCACTTGATAGATTCATGGTATCAACTATTACTGCACCAAGCTGGTCAACAGAGAGTTGCATTGAATCATACATAATTGGTGCATTCTGAGCATTAATAGTAGCACTTAGATTAACTGTGGAGTCAAATTCATTGAAGCCAACCACGTTTACCCAAGCAGCAAATGGCAAGCCCATTTTTGCGACATCATCAGGGACACTTTGCAACAAAGTGAAATCAGGTGTTGCCCAATCATCATTTCCTTGACGACCAGCAAAAACTTGAATTCCTGTGGCAGTTACTGAAGATTGGCCGATAGTAAAGGATTGGTCGCCTAAATGTCGGTAATTAAGCGGTATTGCGCCCGAATCTTCGATATCCATTGTTGAGATTGTACAGCCACCAAGTTCAATTGACAAGGAAAATGTACCAGTACCTTCAGCAGCCTCACTCCATACTTTGTCCTCAACAAGTGGGAAATTGATATGATTCATTCCTGCGGAATAAATCAAATCAGAGCGTATTACAGTTTCTTGGCTCATGTCGGCACCAGTTGGGATACAGCCTAGATCAATGCCACCAAAGTCGCCACCGCCGTTTCCGTCGCCGCCACCATT
>QXXX01000037.1:13532-18493 GCA_009887195.1 Candidatus Poseidoniales archaeon
GTACTCATCATTCCAAAGTCGCCACCAGACATTTCAGTTGAAGAAGTCATAGTTAGATTTTCATGGACCAGTGCCAAATTACTCTTATCGAAACATGCAACTCCTGATTGTTCGTCAATAAATTTGGTAGTCATACCCATGAAGTTCATGTTCAGTGTTGCCTTACCCTCAATACTTACGGTAAAGCAATCTTTGCCGGCAATATTATCTGAACCGGTAACCGTCATTTGGTGATATTCTTCATAAGTCATACCAAACATTTCCGGCATTGAAACTGAGAAGTTCCAATAATCACCATCAGTCCACACAGGGGCAGATTGCTTAGTGGTAGTTGCTGAGTTGGCAAATTGATATGCTGTCAGACTTGATGTATACATCAACTCATCTTTGGCGTTGTATTGCTCTGATGCAGCATACCAGCCTACTTCAGGAGAATACCAATCGACATTGTAACCGGCATCAATCTCAAGAACATATGCTCCACCACCGGCTTCTGTCATGGTCGCATTTATCGATACTGTATAGGCTCCACCCATTTCTGTTTCCTCTTCGGAAAGGAAAATTGTATCACGAGTTTTACTAGGATTACTATCATAGAGATGGGAATTGTTGTCATCCCATACCGCCATTGAAACTCCATCACCAGCCGCATGAGACAAAGTCAACAACATTGTTTGACCACTTTCTAGCCAAACGGTAAACCAGTCGTGTCTGTCATCCCACATGTCAACTGCACCTCTAACCACATCTCCAGGATATACCGCTTGGCCGGCATTATTGGCGTTATTTGGCTCGATTTCTTCGATCACCTCAACTCCAGCAGCCCCGCTAAATTGCGGTTCAAATGCCGTATCCTCCAGTGCTGTTTGGGAAATCATTGGATGTAATGCTGTTAAAATTAGAATCACTAATACTGCTTTACGCATGAGGCTTGGTCTGCAATCAACAGTATAAGCCTTAGGTTGCACTAATGTAACCAAATAATTGGCCCAATAATCAAAGTTTTATTATTGCAATGATTACTTGTTGTTGGCTAATTCTTTGGCCTGCTTAGCCCACTCATCACGCTTGATGCGTCCTGAGAAAAATTCGATTGCTTGGTTGACTTCTTCTTCAATCTTAGGCGTCATATTACCTACTTGTTCAAACGTGTATATGCCCAAAGCATTCAGTTTTTCAGCAATAAAAGGCCCAATTCCTTTGATTGCCTGTAAGTCATCTTGCTCATCAATAGTGGCAACTCCAAGCGTAGCAAAGTCAATGCTCTTGGCTCGAGCTCTAACCCGGGCTAATTCTTCTAACTTCTTGTCTCGCAACTTTTCTGTTTCTGCATCTGCTTTGGCTTTTACTTTTGATTCTGCTTCTGCCTTGGCTTCCGCCTTGGCTTTTGCTTTCGCTTTCGCTTCTGCTTCAGCATCTACACTGGCTTTCTCGCTTTCAGATTCAAGGTTCTCCTGTTGCTTTACGTATTCTGGGTCCGGTTTTACCTTAACGTCCCACATCAAGTAAACTGAATTTCTACCAATCTTGATAGCACCTTGGAATTCACCACCGCCAAGAGTTGGCTCTAAACTGTCATCAAAGATTAGTTGGAATTTAATCACCCCTTCTTCATCGGCTTCAATCATTGTTATACCTTCATGGATGTATGTCAAATCTGCCATTGTGAATTTACTGCCACCTTGTTGGTCTAAGTAATCAATCGATTGTATTTTCAAACCCGGAGTAATGTTGGTAATAGTAATCAATTCCTCGCTGTATATTGTATCACCTGGATTGATATCATTGGCTGGTGTTAGGACGAACGGATTCTCCTTGGTTCCTTCACCCTTAGCAAACTTAGGCTTTGCAGTGGTGTTTTCCGGCTCAGCATCATCAATAACTTGCTTCTTTCCTGGCACCAATATTACGAACAGAAGTAACAACAGCAGCAGAATCAACGGCAAACAAATGTAACCCCAAGCCATTATACCATTTTCATCATCACCATCATCAGAATCTTCTGAATCAATAACTTCTTCAATGACACTAATTGTGATATTAAACGATTGGCCATGAGCAGAATTGTTTGCCCATATAGTGAACTGTGTAGCATCCATTGCTTCAGTTGGTGTACCAGTTATACTTCCATCAAGGTGTGCGTCTCGAGCTGGACTCCATCCAAAGATTAGACCTGCAGGCAGTTCGCTACTAATCTCCCAAGTTGCAACTTCACCTAGGCCAGAAACTGTCGGTAATTGAATACTAATTTCATTGCCTAAGGTAAGGGTCAATGTGTCTGAAGGATATGTCATGGTAAATGGTAAGTCAAGGATTGTATCAAGTGCGTCACAGATTCCATCGCCATCTTCATCGCCTGGAACACTGTTTTGATCGGTTATGTCTGTTCCACAAGTTGCTTCCATTGTGTCTAACCAAGTGTCGTTGTCGTCATCAAGGTCCTCAACAAGAGGAGGCGTACTAGTGGATTCTCCGTTCAAAGTGTCTGGCATTCCGTCACCATCGCTGTCAATGGAACCTGCAGAGTCGAATGGGAAGGCATCTGGTCCAACTGAACAACCACCATTGGCAGGCACTTCAGGTCCATCACAAACGCCATCACCATCGCTATCAGCGTTTGATGAGTCGGTTCCAGTATTGTTTTGGTCAACGTAAGTTGATGAGTTGGATTCCACATCATTGAGTAGTCCATCACCATCAATATCTTCATCAAGTTCATCACAAATGGAATCACCATCAAGGTCTGTTATCAATGAATTAGCGTCAAGTGGGTCGGTTGCACAATTGACTTCTTCAGCATCGCTAAAGCCGTCTGCGTCATCATCCAAGTCTTCAACTAGGCCACCTGATGGATTGTAATCAAGTGGTAGTTGATTTGGCATACCATCCGAGTCTGAATCATCAAGAACACCTATTTGGATTACCATCACATCATTGAACAAACTGTTGTTAGCATAGATGGTGAAGTTTGTCAACATCATATCGTCAGTTGGTGTTCCCCAAATGGTTCCATTACTTGCTCCAATAAACATGCCATCAGGCAGGTCAGGACTAATTTCATAGACAGAGTCTGAGAGAGTTGATGTTGGTCCTATACTCAACATTTCTTCATTTATCAGCAGGTAAATCGGGCCAATCGAAAGGTCATAATCGAAATCTTCAACAGTTACATTCACCTTAACGCTCATTGAACCTACATCATTAGTTGCAGTAATTTCATACTCTGTGCGCACCTTGATTTCTGTGGCCGTACCGCTTAGTATTCCAGTACTTGTGTCAAAGAACAAACCAGCAGATGGTTCTGGGTTAATCGACCATTGGGTAATTGCTCCACCTGTTGACTCAGGTAACATATTCAAGACACTCGAGTTGTTTAGCAGAACTTCATCCAGAGGCACGTATGCAATCATTGGCACTTGGTCAAGAACGGTGATTTCTATCTGTGTCGTATCCGTCCCACCAGTATTGGTGGCAGATACGGTGTAGATTTCAGATGCCTTGACTTCGTCTGGTGTACCAGATATCTCTCCAGTTAACACATCGAACATCAAACCAGAACTGAGTTGTGGCGTAATCGACCAAGTCACTACTGGTCCACCAAGGTTTGTCGGATTAAGTGGTAAATCACTGCTTACCGTATCATTTGTCATCTGAACACTTACTAGACTGTAAGAGATTTCAGGAACAATGTCAAGAATTGTGATGTTAATGTCATGATATGATTTACCACCAGTGTTGTTGGCCCAAACCTTGTAGAGTTGTATTGGTTGAATAGATGTTGGTGTCCCCCAAATCGTACCGTTGCTGGTTCCAAAAGATAATCCATTATCCAGTTCAGGGTAGATGCTCCATACATCAACATCAGCAACAGTACCGTTGGTTACAATTGGAGTCAATGCAGTCATTGGCTGACCAATGGTAATGACTGAGCTATCTGGATCATAATCGAGTTCAACTCCCGGCGCATTTACGGTGAAATTCAATGTGTGGTTTATTGCACCACCAGTATTGTTAGCCCATACAGTTAGCATGGTTTGAGATGTGACATCAATAGGTGTGCCGGTGAATACACCATTAGTGAAGAAGAGTCCATTTGGCAGAACGCCTTCATACTCCCACGTCTCGACCATTCCGCCAGTGACGGTTGGATGCAATGGTGTGATTGTCGTTCCAGTAACAAATATTTCATTCTCTCGACTGTAATCTAAGCCCACTCGTGGCTCATTGATGGTAATGTTGAAATTTTGGCTCACATTTCCACCCGTATTGTTAGCCCATACGGTGTATTGTGTTCGAGTCATGTTGATTATCGGAGTACCTGAGATTTCACCGGTTGCCGAGTCAAAGCTAAGACCGGTTGCGGTAAGTTCAGGTTCAATTTCCCAAGTTTCTACAATGCCGTTGGAGACTGGAATGATTGGTGTGGCCATCGGTTCAGCGCGTGTCAGATTGTAATTGTCTGCTGCGTAACTGAAGACGACTGGCACATCAGAGATTGTTATATTCAAGTAAACCGAAAGTTGGCCACCAGAATTATTACCCCAAATCAGATACTGAGTCTTACTTTGAACGTCAATTGGTGTACCCCAAATTGTTCCATTGCCAGGACCGAAATTCAAACCGTTTGGTTCAGTTCCCACGAATTCCCACGATGTGATAGTACCACCAGTACTGATTGGTGAGAATGATGTGGCCGAGTTGTTGGTTAATTCAACTTCTAGTGATGGATAGGTAAATGCTGGTGCGATGTCATCAACGGTCATCTCGATAGTAGTTGAAATGTCACCAGCAGAGTTGTTCCCCCAAACTGTGAAGGTAACTGTAGCAGTCACTGCTGTTGGTGTGCCGGTGATCTCACCAGTTGCATTGTCAAATTCGATGCCGGCTGGCAAATCATCATATGAATCAATCGACCATGATGTCGGTGCTCCGTCAGTATATGTTGGAGCCGCTGCGTTAAC
>QXXX01000038.1 GCA_009887195.1 Candidatus Poseidoniales archaeon
ACATATCTTACCAGTAAGGTAGATTTGGAAGAGGGAATAAGAGTCGCTGAAGAAGAAGATGCCAGAAACCGACTTGGACTGGAAAATCAAGAAGCATGACCATAAACCTTGAGTCGAGGGGATAGCCATGAAGAACTTCGGGCTAGTCCAAACAGTTGGTACAATTTTATTATTGGTGTACACAATGATTCTGTGGGGTCTACCATTAGCCCCAACACTTGCGTTATTTGACATTGTGACTGATGCAACCTTGACAGATAATGATAATTTGAATTACATTATTTATGGATTGGCAGGAGGAATAGGCTTCATGACTTACATACTGAGTTTGTTAACTATGTCTGGTTTGTCTCAAAGATTGTTCTACGTTCGATTTTCTGGTGATAAACTCGTTGCTAACCTAAATTCTTGGACAACAATTAGATGGGCTATATGTGCACATCTTCATCGATGTACTCACCCAGTTTTAGTCCATACGATTCCATCTTTCATAAGTAATGCATATTACCGTTTAGCAGGTGCTAAAATTGGTAAAGGAGTTCAAATTAATACTATTAATCTAAATGACCCTTCAACGGTTACTATTGAAGATAACGTGGTTGTTGGTGGTGGATGTGTTCTTAATGGTCATTTAGTTGAAAAAGGTCAGATGATATTAGCAAGAATTACCCTAGAAGAAGGCTCACTGTTAGGCTCTAGAGTTACTATTCAACCTGGTGTGACAGTCGGTAAAGGTGCGGTGATTGGAACCAGTGGTCTAGTTGGTAAGTACAAAACAATCCCCGCTGGAGAAGTGTGGGCTGGTTTGCCGGTCAAATGTATCAAAAAATCCTCAGATAGAAATGAATAATTTCCGTTCAGATTTTGCATATTAAAGCGCAATAGTATTCAAGTGGGCGCGCATGGTTTGTTATGTGCGGAAGCACTTGCGGGTGGATAAATAATGGGTGTTCAGAAATCTGCATATCGTCAACCAGTTACCCCTGAAGGCCTCAAAGCCATCGAAGAAGGTAAGTTAACTTGGCTTGATGATGAGATGTATAACAACCTTAACACAGGTGTTTTGGAGCAATATCTTGAGGAAAAGAATCTTCAAGAATCGTTTGAGGTATCTCACTGGAGCACTCCTAAAGTCCTGTATGGGATAGCTATTGGAGCGGTTTTTTCCGGAGTAACTGCATATATCGGCCTCAAACTTGGTCTGGCTATTTCAGCTGCTTGGTATATTGCCTATCTTTTGGGTATGGCATTAAAATGGTCACCTTCTGAAGTAAACATCGCTACATCTGCAACTACTGGAGCAACACATGCTTCAACCGGATTTATCTTCACCTTCCCGGCAATTTTCCTTCTAGCATCCGATCCACGGTATGAATTAGCCAGTGGCCCATTGATTACTCTTGGTAGTGGAGATGCGTTTAATTTAGCATTTATCGGCATTGTCGCCAGTATGTTTGCTGGTTTCCTCGGTGTCATGTACTTCATAATTTTCCGTAGGGTTTGGTTGGTTGAGGATCCATTGCCTCTTCCTGGTTTTGAAGCTACACTAAAGATGCTAGACATCGCCTCTGATGTCAACACAGGGGCAGTCGAACATGCACGTGATTCACTGAAAACAATTGGAATTTGGACCAGTTTCACGATGGTTGGTTTATTCCTAGTCGAATATCCACTTATTTGGGCTGGGGACAAGAAGTTAGCATTGCTAGATTGGATTGCTCAAACTCTTAGTATTGGGGACATAGGTCTAGCAACTATTTATTCCAAAGGAACAATTCACCAGCCTTCAGGGACTGATGATGGGGTTTCGCTAAGTTATACTCAATGGACACCAGATACTGCATGGAATCCCTTTGCTTACACCTACATAGGTGTCTATCTGACTCCCTCAATGTTTGCAATTGGTTGGTTTATGAAGACTAGAGTTGCTTTCCTAGTCAACCTTGGGACATTAGTCGGATGGTTCTTTTTGGTACCTTTGGTGGTTTACTTCAATTTCCCAATTTATGATGCTGCGTCACAATCCAATATACCAATCCAAGAATATGCCGGCAATACTGGTGAAGCATTACAAATGATTGCATTTGCTAAATCAGTTAGAACTATTGCTATTGGTTCGATTGTTGGTGGTGGAATGTTTGGTTTAGCAAAGATGTACAAGACTTTCCTCAATATCTTTAGCGACATTGGCGGTGCGTTGAAGGGTGAAGGTAGTCAAGAGTATATGGAAGGTAAGGGATGGTATGAATGGCCACTAAAGCACATACCGATATTCATGGTACTCACATTTTTCTCAATGATACTGATTTTCACTTTAGGTGGATTTTCAATTTTAGCCTCATTGATCTTCGCTACAGTACTAATCATGACCACTTTCTTACTTGGAGCAATTGCTGTTAGGGTAATGGGTGAAACTGGAATTGAGCCTGTTTCAGGAACATCTTTCATAGTACTATTGATGCTCTTAGGGGTATTCCTAAATGCCCAAGAATTATTGCAACTAAATACGCAAGATGCGGTGTTATTAGGGTTAGTAGGTACCACAGTATTTGGTTCAGCAATATCAATGTCCGGGACAGTAATTGGTGATTACAAAAATAGTTTGTATATCGGTAATCGTCCATACCACATTTCCAAGGGTAATATCATGGGAGTTGTTCCTGGTGCAATAATTGGTGCAGGAGTTGCAATCTTCCTTTCGATTCAACTAGCTGACGGAAACATCGATTTATTAGCGCCTCAGGCAAACGCTTTCGCAACATTCTCAGTAATATTTGCTGAGAAAGAAGGTGATATGACCTTGTTACTACTTGGGTTCTTACTGGGTATGTTTGTAGAATGGGCTACGGGAATGGGGACTTCATTTGGACTTGGAATGTATTTGACTGTACCCTACACTTTGCCAATGCTGATTGGTGGCTACGCAAGAGATAGTTGGGAAGAAAAGAAATTGTCGCCAAGAATTGATAAAATCAAGCAAGAATCAGGTTCCAATGAAGCCGAAAAACAGCGTGCACTGATTTTACTCGGTACTTTCATGGTGGCTGCAGGATTATTGACTGGCGAAGCATTCTTCGGTACGGAATCTAGTATTCTGTCCTTTATCGACTCGCTGTGGACTCCAAATGACGATAATCCAACTGGAAAGTTCTTTGGAATTGATGAATTTGGATTCTCAACGCAATGGTATATCGCTAGAATGTTTGGTTTCATTGGACTTAATCTGTCTATTGGTTACCTAATTTATTGGCTATTCAAGAGAGCTGGGGTTATTGGTGGAAATTCAGAGTCATCTGATGCCAAGACAGCTTGAGTGTGAAGCCGATGCAGAGAAATAATTCCACACCTAATTGGGTGTGGTTCTTACTTATTGCTGCAGTTTTCGGTGTCTCCAGCGCAGGTGCTCTATTCCAGCAAGTCGATGATGTGCCACCATTATTGCGTGCATCATGGCGTCTTCAGTTAACCTCAGTAGTGTTGTTTCCATTGGCGTTAATGCAGTGGCGAGTTCATGGCGCAGAAATTAAAGATAGAATGTTAGAACGTAATAGTTTGATGTGGCTGTTTGGAGGTGGTTTATTCTTGGCTCTACACTTCGGTGCATGGGTGGCAAGTTTAGATGAAACCTCACTCACCCATTCACTACTTTTTGTTACTGCTCACCCGTTAATTATAGTATTTGGAATGCTTTTGTTAGCTAAATTATTGAAAAAGCATAGAAGTCCAAATCGCTTAGAAATCATTGGTGCTTGTATTGGTTTTATTGGTGCGGCATTAGCATTAATTGATCTTGGAGATGAACAAGGTGGCAGAACTGTTACTATTTGGGGTGATTTCCTGGCCTTTTTAGGTGCAATATTTGTTGTTGGCTATATCGTTAGTGGCAGAGTCCTTAGGAAATGGATGCCTATCTTCATTTATGCTTTCCCAGTGACTCTAATAGGTGCAGTCTTATTGATTCCAGGGTCAATGCTTCTAGAAGATGAATTCAGCAGTTTTGGAATATTTGGATGGCTAGAAGGTAATTATTTTTGGTGGTTTTTAGCCTTGGCTCTAATTGCTGGACTACTTGGTCATACTGGGCTTAACACCTGTCTAAGGTATATCCCACCATTAGTAGTTTCAACTAGCGTTACTATGGAGCCGATAATAGGTTCGATTATTGGTTACGCATTATTTAATTCAGGTTTGCCTGGATTTTGGACATGGATTGGTGGACCAGTTCTTATTTCGGGTATCGTATTAGTCGTAATTGGTACTCCACAACAAGATACGAACAATGAAACACTGGGTGCAGCGAGAGCGGAATAAGGATAGCTATGACAGAAGACTCCACTCTAGGCTGGTTACTACTTACCAATGATGACGGTATTGAAGCCATAGGTATGAAAAAATTAGTTCAGAAATTAAATTCACGTGGTCACAAAGTGGTGGTTTTTGCACCCAAAGATAATCATTCAGCAACTGGTATGCGAATTAATTTAATGACGCCAATCGAATGGCGATATCGAGATGATTTATTCCAGTCTTGGAATCTTTCTTCACCTGAAAATGTGAAGTTATTAGAATTAGAAGGCTCACCGTGTGATACTATGATCGTATCCTTAGATGGAGGACTGCAACATATCTTGCCAGACATAGTCCCAAGATTGGTTGTATCAGGGGTAAACCTTGGACCAAATATGTCACAAGATTCCTATCATAGCGGTACGATGGGGGCTGCAAGGGAGGCTGGGCTGTATGGTATGCCAGCGATTGCTTCTTCATTAGCATCATTTGATGACACAAATATGGACATTGCTATTGACGCAACTGTAGAATTTGTGGAAAGAGTTCTAGAGTTTTTACCAATGGTTCCACAAAATTTGCGTAGACCTAATCTTGATTTTAACCAAGAATATCTTAGCAATTGGCCCTCACCCGATAGTCTCGAGTTTTCAAATGCTAATGACTCACTAAGAAGTGCATTTTTCCAAGGTGACTTAATGCTGAATCTGAATGTTCCAACAGATTGGTCAGGTCAATTCACTAGTACCAGGCTCGGTATGCGATGGTATCGTGATGCCATTAGTATCCAAAATGATGATTCGCATTCTACTGCAACTTTCACTATTGGTGCTGCAAGTATAGATCACACACCAATTGATATGAGTGATTGTGATGCAGTAGAGAATGAAAAAGCAAGTATTTCATGCTTGCCAACTTGGCCTCAGACTCATCCTTTAGCAGTTGATGGGCAAATCTTGAAACATGCTTTAGAGGAAGACAAGAAAGGCTATCCTGCTTGGTTTAATCTAGATTAAGTGGTACGCTTTGGTCTAATAAGAAATGGCATATTCCTATTGCAGTATGGCCCTGTAACCACTGTTTACCGATTGAACGGGAAACAATGGGGCTATCGATTTGTATAGCTAATGGTTGGTCATCACTCAAAATAAAAGTCAAGTCTAAATCTGTATTGCTAACATGGTCATTAGTTAGTTTTGCATCTAAAGACCACAATGATTCTTGCTCAGCATCAAGTACCACTATTTTGGATGTTGAATATTCTCTTATCGTATCCTCAATATCTCCACCAGATTCATACAATCCGTCAGATTCTCGACGCCAAATACCAATTGGTGGTGTTGGTTGTTTGATAATTTTAGCAATCAGACCTGCAACTGAGCGCTCTTCAGCGTGCATTCCTCGTATTTCATTGCCAACAAATTTTATTCTACGATATGGCCCAGGCCCACCTTGTAAGTGGATAATTACTTCAGTGTCTTGGCGGATTCCATGACTGGTTAGTAATGAAGACATAATCGCTCTAACCAAGACGTCTACTCTTCCTGCACCACTTGCTAAATCACTTAGTGGCAGTTTTCCTTGCGACATTGCTCGATGCCCAATTATGACAAATCTACGCATCAAAACACCTAGTTTCCTCGTTCAATCAAGGTTCGAACCGCTGTGCACATATCCCCAATTGTTGGTAACATGAAATCTGAACCAGTTCTGTCCACTAAGTACGCTCTTGGTTTACTTGAATCATTGATGTCTTCTAAGCGATTAGCCACTACAGCAGTCATATTAGCGTACTCTATTTGAGCTAAAGCTCGTCGAACCAGTTCCTTTTGCTTTATTCCTGTTTCCAATTTAAATCCAATTCTAACAGAACCTTGACATTTTTTGGTTAATTCTAAAATATGCTTTGGGCTTTCGATTAGTTTAACAGTTAATGGACCTTGCTGGCTGGCTAATTTCCCTTCTGCGCTAGTTTCAACAACGTAATCCAATACTGCAGCCGAATGAACCCAAGCCTGAATGTTATCATTGGTAAGAGCAAATAATTCTTTTAGCATTTCACTTGGTGATTCGGCTGGTATAATCAATGGTAACCAATTTGGAGTTGCCACAGTCGTAATCCCTGTTACACAAGTCACATCATGACCATGGCGAAATAAATCGTCAGCAATAGCAAAACCAGTAGAGCCACTACTAGTGTTTTGAATAAATCGAATATCATCAATTGGTGAGCGAGTAGCACCAAGGGTTACTACTACAGATTTCCTATTCCCTTTCCTAAAATTGACATAATTGGCAAATCTTGCAACAATTTCTTGATGAGGTGGGGTTTTTCTTTTTCCTTCGACTTCCTCGCCCCAATGTACCTTAATTCCTTTGTGCCTAACTTCATCCACTAATTCCTGTGTGACCGGATCATTGGCTAAGTCAGCATGCATGCTTGGAATCATCATTACCGGACAGTCTCTGGTTCTTGCCGCACTAAGTGCCATCAAAATAGGTCCGTGTTGTAATCCATGTAGATAACTAGCCATCAAGTCTCTTGTAGTTGGTGCAATAAGAATCCCGTCAACCTCTTCTAGGGCAGTCAAATCACTTTCCCAGTCAGTTATTACCGGTGATTGTGTAGCCCACTCTATTGCTAACGGACTGATAATTTTCTGCGCGGAATGCGTCATCATAACGCTTACAACCGCTCCGTGACGTCTAAGTTCCCTGGCCAACCTAACTGTATCAACTGCAGCGATTCCTCCGCTTACGCCTAACAAAATACGCTTCTTTGCTAGGCTGTCGCCACGAATTTCAACATCCGTATCGCGCATCGCCATGGTTAGGGCACCGGCTGTTCAAATTTGACACCTTCGTTGAATGTGTTTATGATATTGTAAACCAATGGTTCAAGATTAGTGAAGGATAGCAAAGCCACATGGGCCCAGGTAGAGGTGATCAATTAGTGGTGGCAGGGATGAGTCCTAACTCCCTGACCTCTAGTAATAGCGTCTTTGATAGAATCCACCGAGGTACATCATTCATCGTTTTTATTGATGGTCTGATAGTGATGTATTTATTTTGGGCAATTTCATCAATGATTTCCTCTTCCGCATCAACTGCGATCCTAGGTTTTGTTGCAGTGGCCAATTTTGTTATATGGAGTTCTTATAGGAATCGCACCAAATGGGCATACTGGCCAGCAGCAACGTTAATTTTAATCGCTGGTCTGTTCTTTGGCATAAACGCAATAGATTCATTATTTATCGTTATAACTGGCAATATGGGTGGTCTTCTGTTCTTATTCTTGACTGGATGGGCTACCTTCGGCTCTTTTAGGAGATTTTTATATCACTTTAATCCAATGTATAAAATTGGATATTTCAACAGTGAATCAAGTTCCATGGATTTCCAACTCGAACATGGAGAGATGTTGGCTGCATGTCCTAAATGTATGGCTGTGTTAGCCATAAGACCATCAATGCTGAGTTCTAGTGATAAATGCCCACATTGTCAAGCTTCTTTGATCGATCCAGAACTAGCAGCCAAATATGGTGCAGTTGAAGAAGAGTGATACTAATCAGCGTGATGCTAGAGTTAGGTTCTTCCACATTTCTTCTGGAACTTCCATAGCAAGTCTAAGACCACCCATTGCACCAAGGCGAACTGGGTCGTCTACAACGTGTACACTGACATCTCCAAGATCTGATAGTTTTCTCTCAATCATTGCGCCAAGTCCGCTTATTCCTGAGCCACCGCCTGCTAGAATCATGTTTCTTCTAAAAGCGTCTTGATATTCTGGGTTAGAACTGGCAATCAGTATCTTAACGTTCTCTACAATAGGGTCCACAATTGATTCACAGGCTTTTTGGACACAATCTGTGATATCAAGAGTCATTGCTTTACCCTCAATGGAAAAGTCAACCATAATTGGTCCGTCAGGAGTTGAAGTGCTGACGAAGGAATGTTGCTCCTTCCATCTTCTTGCCATATCCTTGGTGATTTGAGCACCGCTATACTTTGATTGTACTTCTTCGATAATTTTTCTGTCGACATAGTCACCGGCATACTCTGTATGCATTTGGTCTTCAGGGGTAGGGATAGTTCCGTACACTCTACACAAGTCAGTGGTACCTGCTCCAATGTCGATTACGAGGGTATGTTCTAACATGTCAAGTGCATATGCTACAGCAAATGGTTCTGATATGATCATTGCTGCGTTGACTGTTCCTGCTGCAGCATCGAAGATGGCTGTTTTATCAACATAACTTGCTTCAGCAGGAGCTCCGATAACAGCTACTACACGGTCGTAAGTTTCTGGGTCGGAAAGCGAGATTAGGTGGGTGATGAAGTGAGCGATGAAATCTCTATCTTCATTTGTGTCTTTAATTACCCCGTGTTCTAGAGGTCTAAACAGATTTAGCGCAAGTCTATTCTTTAGGGCTTCTTCACCAAACAGAACATCTCTCTTCAAGAAATTTCGTGCAATCGGGTCTTTTGGTGTACCAATAACAGTTAATTCTTCTTCTTCGTGACTATCTGAAGAAACCATCACAGAGCGAAAGGTTCCTAAATCAATTCCAATATACAATACATCTCCAGCCATATGACTCACTCACCCATCCCATTGCGACATACCTTATGAATAATCCCTATGAAAATATGCGATTTTAGGTTCCTAAAAGCGCAATAATGAATCTATAGAATCGACATCTGCGAGTAATTTTAGAAGTCAACACCACTCTTCGCATGAATGACAGTACCATGTTCCATATTCAACATATAATTCAGCCATTGCTGAGCATGAAGTACATTCTTTCAAGGTGTTTTCACCGCACATCTCAATTACCATTTGAATATGATATGCATCATCAATACCTAATTCCTGTCTAAGTGACCAAAGTAATTGGTCTTCACTTGGTGAAATAATACCATCTTCTAGGACCATCTTCACAACATTTCGATAATCTTCAAAATCAGTGGCATTTCTAGCATCTAAGATTACCCCATTCTTCTCAGCAACAATATCAGTGCCACCAGGGTCATCAACAAACAAAACGAGAGATTCTGGCCTTAGGCTCTCATTTCTTAACTCAAAGGACACTCTTGTTCCCTTAGAATTGGCAAAGACAAGATTTGATTTATTGTTTATTACATTGGCAATTGATCTAGCAGTCTCTTCAGCGTTGGCGCCCCTTTTCCAACCCATGCCATCATTGACATTATATGAATAAAATTCAGTACCCTTGGTAGGATATTCTAAGCGTATCTCTTCACCACCATCAAAGCCATTTGATACAATGGTTAGTGCAGCAACTTCGGTAGATACAATGTTGTCTTCATCATCAAACATGATCATCAGTGGTTTTCTTTCTTCAGTTGCGGTATTGAATCTGCCTTGCATACCACTCATCCATTTGTCCTCCAAGCGTGCTAAACTGGCTTCTTGTTGTTCAGACAAATTACTTTCCACGCCAAGAACATTAGCCAAACCACCAGACTCGACTTCTTTTTTGAATTGGTCTATTAATTCTGCATCCCTGTGATATGTGGGGATGTCACCTTCTGACTTTTCCTCGACGTAATCTGGGTCAGACCATTCATGAGAGCAAGTGACACATCTAAGGTAGCCTGCCATAGAGGAATTTTCAGCCTCTCCACCACAACGAGGACATTCTCCACCTTCGTTGTAAGATAAATTATCAACAGCCTCGCGCCGACCTTTTCTAAGTCCACCAAACCCCGCCATAGTTCTGCTAAAGTGGGGTTTTTCTATGAATGCTTTGCCTATAATTGGCTGGAGCATATTCTTGCTTTAGTGCCGTATCGTACAATTCCTTCTTGACCGTACAGCATTCTTACCACGAATTCTACACTATCACCGATTTTTGGCACTATGTCTTCATCATCAACCACCAAGAACACACCCTTTGGGCCTTCATCAAATTCAACCATCACGGTGCTTAATCCTCCCAGGATAGGTGCACGAATGGCAAACTCTGAAGGTGCTCCAGCAGCACTCAACTTGGTCCAAGTCAACACATTTGCTTTTGGAGAGAGATTAGTACTTTCTTTTGACAAAGTGACTCCATCACTGTTCATTTGCCTTGGTGGCCATATTATCTTGTCATCATTTTGTGCAATTAGAGACAATCTTGAGGACAAGCTTTCATCATATTGCTGCTTGGATACATACGCTCCTTGGGATATATTGCGAATATCTAATTCTGATTTCCAAGCAATTTGCATTGATTGATATAGATTTACATCCATTAACGTGGAAGGAATCGCTAATTGGTCTACTGTTGATTGTTTGGTGCTTGACAGATATAACGAAGCATCATCTCCACACCCTAATATTCTGCCATTTTCGCTTAATTGGATATCGGTCGCAATCTGTAATACTTCAAAATTGATTTTTTCATCAACACTGACGATGGTAAATTCTACTTCATTGATTACTAAGTGTTTAATTAGTGAAATGGCCATGGTTGTATAATCACTATCATGTCCAAAAACTCGGTTATCATCAACGATGTAGGGAGAATATATGGTGAAAGAATTTGATTCAGATGAAATCAAATATCCATGGAAATTTACTACTTCACTCATTTCGATTTCTCCCATATACGTGAACTGCACAAGTGGCACCTGATCCGCCAACATTGTGCGATAGTGCGTTTTCAGCATCTCTAACTTGTCGTGATTGCTCGACTTCGCCTCTTAATTGCTTGAAAATCTCCACAGTTTGTCCTGTTCCAGTAGCCCCGAGAGGATGGCCTTTTGACTTCAATCCGCCGCTAGGATTAATGCATACATCTCCTTCATTTCTTCTTCCAGCACCGTCTCTAGCGAATTTCCCGCCATTACCACGTTGGGCAAAACCAAGGTCTTCAGTTGCTAATAATTCAGCTATAGTAAAGCAATCATGTACTTCGGCTAAATCGATATTATGTGCTTCAATACCAGCCATTTGGTAGGCTTTTTTCGCGGCATTTTGAGTAGCTATTAATTGTGTTATTGATGGTCTGTCGTGTAGTGCAAGATAATCTGAAGCAGCGGCCGAGCCGTTGATCCAAACTGGGTCATCGGTAAATTGTTTCACTACATGGTCAGCCGCTAAGATCACACATGATGCACCATCTGAGGTAGGGCAACAATCGTACAGTGTTAGGGGGTCAGCAACCATAAAGCCGTTCTTGGCTTTGTCAAAACTAACATCTTTTCTTATGTGAGCCATTTCATTATCCAACCCATGCCAATGGTTTTTGACACTGATATTTACTAAATCGTCATGAGTTGATTCAAATTCATGGAAATACCTCCGAGCCATCAAGGCATAGGTTCCAGGAAAAGTTAGACCTGCCAATCTTTCCCATTCGGTGTCGCCAGATACTCCTAACCAGAATCGTTTTCTTTCAGGTGTTAGATCGTTCATTTTCTCAATACCACCCGCAATCACAACATCTGCTTGGCCACTTTTTATTGCCATCCAAGCATCTCTAAGGGCGAAACCAGAGGATGCACAAGCATTCTCTACACGCCTAACTGGTATTCCTTTCATGCCTGAATGTTCTGTTAACAACGCTGCGGTATTACCTAATTGTCCACCCCCAAAGGCTACACTACCGATATATGCTTCATCGATTTGCTTCGGTTGAAAATCCTTATCGACGCTTTGGAATGCATTGTAGGCAGCCTCTGCCCACATTCCTTTCATTCCAGATTGATGATTGCCATATTTTGTTTGTCCTGCACCGACAATGGCAACATCAACCATGTTAACCCCAAAGGGTCACAGCATTTGATTAAAGCGGTTGATTTTACTATTCTGAATTAATATTCAAACAGCCAAAAATTCCGTAGATACTAAGAACAACCCCCAACCGGCTATAATCATGCTACGACAATGTAGAGAACGGTCCTGCTCGATTAACAATGGACATTTCAATGGTTCTAACTGCCCGATATGTAATGAAGAAGGAAAATTCATCATGAGTGATAGAGAAGCAAACTCCCTTGGAAGAATCCTTGCACTGGTACTTCGTCATGCTCCAGAGAAATTCGGAGTAGATATGGATATCAATGGATGGGTAAACACAAGGGAACTTTCTGAATCTATTTCAAAGCAAAGAAGACACTATCACTGGCTTAGAGGATGGCATTTTTCGGCAATAGCAAATTCTGATGAGAAAGGCCGATATCAAGTCGAAGGCGAAATGATTAGGGCTACATATGGCCATTCTATAGAATTAGAATTAGATCTTCCTACCGATGATATCCCTGAAGCACTCTACTGGCCATGTGAAGAAGATCAAGTCAAAGCAATTCTAGAATTGGGAATCACTGCAGGTGACCGACAACACGTTCACCTTTCCAAGACAATCAACAAGGCAATGGAAGCTGGCCATGTTAGAATTGCTAGGCCTGCAATTATGGAAGTGGATACAACTAGAGCAATTGCTGATGGCAACATAATTTATCGTGCTGGAAAATCAGTGTATCTAACTACAGATATGCCTGCAGATTATCTTTATCAAGTTGAAGCAGACGACCCAGTTATCTCTGAAATGGTTGCTAGATGGGAAGCTGAAGAAGAAGAGTAATTCGATTACTTTTCGATTGCCCCGCAAGCAGGGCAGAATCCTAGATCGGAATCTAATGTGCTACCACACTTAGAGCAATTTGACAGACCAAGAGTAAGGGCTTGAGATTTTGTTGCAGGTGGTGGCGTCTCTAAACCTTCTTTTTGACTAACTAATAATAATGGGTCTATTCCATGACTCACCAATTCAGCATACCGGTTCTTGAAAATAATCGCCTCTTGTATGGCTATTTCTAATTGCAGAATTCTATCGTATCGCTCGGTTTTATCATCAATCTCCATAGTTTCATCAAGACAAGCTTGTAAATGTCTAATGAATTCATCAAGTAGAGGTCCTTCTGCCATGTCTTATCACACAAGGACCATGTTCATCAAACCTTGTAACTGATAATTGCGTTAAATTACCCAATGATATTCAATAGTAATCGATTTTTAGTGGCAATACTATTGAGTGTACCCCTCATCGCATTGTTATGGATGATTGTATAGTCATTAAATTCGGGGGTGGTCTGATTACCGATAAATCAACCATGTGTACTCCAAATCATGAGGTCATTGACTCATTGGTAAATGTTGTAGCAGATTGCCTAGAACATAATTTCCGAGTAATTGTTGTGCATGGAGCCGGTTCATTTGGTCATCTTAGATCTA
>QXXX01000039.1 GCA_009887195.1 Candidatus Poseidoniales archaeon
TTGTAAGCCTCGCCGTCCTCCTTCAATAGGGGTTCAACAATATCGCCCATGCCATACCGAGAAATTCCTCAGTTAAGAATTCAAGGTATTATTTGCATTTCAACAAAATTAAAACTTTACCTTGATGTGGTGATGTCATTAATTGGTAAACATATTGCGATTCGGTATGGTAAGTTCATAAGCCGTCGAAAATCCATAGTAGATTGGAGAGGGGTGCATCTCATGTTGAACGTCACAGCCCGGTTAGACCTGATGAGCAAGATTTTGGATACGTTGAAAGCTGTAGTTGAGGATGCTAAATTTGATTTTAAAGAAAATAGCCTCCACATACGTGTTGTTGACCATTCACATGTTGCAATGATTCAGATGGATATTGATTCAGCGGCATTTGATACATGGGAACTAGATGAATCATCAGTAGCGTTTGAGCTTAGTGTCATAAGAGACATTGTCGGTATAGGTAGTCCTGATGAGATGCTAAATCTAAAAACGGATTCAGGCTCAGGGATGCTACACGCAAAATTAGGTAACGTAAAGGGAGATATACGCACTATTGACCCATCTACAATTACTGTTCCATCTTTGCCGCCATTGAAACCTCAATGTAAGGTTCACTTGAGTGGTAAAGATTTCATCAGAATTCTTAGGGCCGCAAAACTTGGCGGCGATATGATGACTCTAGCAGTAAAAGACAACGAGTTCATCGTCACTGCCAGCGGGCCAAGCAACAGTATTCAAGTATTTTTTGAAAAGGATGATCTTCAATTATTAGAATTCGACCAACCAGCACACAGCCAATATTCTATTGGTTACTTACATCCTCTAAACAAAGTAGTTGGAGATGTCGATACCCTAGAACTTGGTTTTGGTGAGAACTATCCTCTATCGATAAACTTCACATTCTACAACGGTGCTGTTGAAGTGCAATATTTCCTTGCTCCAAGAGTTGAAGGCGATATTTGATTAGTATTCTCGCCAACCGTGTCCACACGCTTTGCAAGTTAGCATTCTTGTTTCAGGCTCATCACTAGACCTTGTTTGCTCAAGGTAGGCATACACTTCAGTAGAATCACAAGAAAATCCATCAATTCGCTTTGAGCACATGTAGGTGTCCTTGGTTAGGATTCCTTGCATCTTGTCAGAATCTTTGATCACTTCAAATTCACGCTTCTTCGCTTTGGTCTCAGATTTGACACTTGATAAGTCAACATCTTCTCCATCAGTGCCTTTTATGATGAGCTTTGCAGGGCCTACATACCCACATTTGTAATTCGTACAACTGATGTCTCCACTAGGACTAGGGAAAGACAGCGTTCCACATTTCGGGCAAAACATAGGCAATCCTAAACCATCAATTACATTAATGTATGGAAGCGACTCTAATATTATCGATTATTTGCAGTCAGGTGACAAATAACGATTAGTCTACTTTCACCAAAATTTTAGGCAAGCGTGAAAACCCCCAGCATTATCCCATTAACCATGTGGCTTTGGTATGACTGGCAGGCAGCGGCTGTGGCAGACGATGAAGGAATCATTCACGACCAAGCAGTTTGGGACGGTTTTTTTGACCAAAGAGCGTTAATCGAGCGATTGGACTGTATTGCCAACAACGCTCTTACGCCGGAAGCAAAAACCCTACATGAGCGATTTCCAGATGCCAAACCATTGATTCATGGTGATGGGCAATTACCAGATGCAGATTGGCCACTACCCTCGGATGAAGCGCTAGAGGCCGTTGACAAGGCAGCAGCAGAGATGACTCGTCAAGGCGTGGCAAGAGCAGCGGGAGACCCTGATAGACGATTGGAGCATTTACTTAGAGCCAGTGATGAAATGCGTTCTACTTACCTTACTATGGAAGCGAGACTGGTCGAATGGGTTGGTTTGTTTTTACCCGAGGTAAGATTTGGTAAAGACCGCACAAGTTTGCCAAAGAGAGTTGGCGAGTCAGATTCCTTAGAGATGCTTGCTAAACATCTTGACGTAACAATGCCTGATGAAGGACCGTCTAAAACTGAATGGAAGTCACTACGTGAATGGGGTGAATCAACTGGCACTTTCAAAGGTAAACTGGATCGCCTAGAAAATGCGATTAGAGAATTATCCGAACAGCATCTACCATCTCTGTCAATAATGCTCGGTCCGCTTCTGGCCGCTAGATTATGCGTTGAGGCTCATGGTAGAATGCGTCTAGCGCGCCTTCCTGCAGGGACTGTTCAGGTGTTGGGTGCAGAAAAAGCCTTTTTCCATCATCTCAAAACCGGTGCAGACCCACCTAAACACGGTCATATCTTCATGCATCCATGGATTTCTCGTTCACCTCGCTGGGTAAGAGGAAAAATCGCTCGTACTATGGCGGCAAAGGCCAGTATAGCCGCTAAGATTGATGCCTTTGAAGGCACACCTTGGACTCAAGAAAATGTTGACTTAATGGATAACAGAGTCGAAGAAATCAAGGCAGCACATCCAAAACCGCCCCGACGAAATAGGTAGGTGTTAGTTTGGCCAATAAGCAACGACGTTACGATATGCTCTCATGGGCTATTCGCCTAGAAGGCAGAGCACTATGGACGGAAAATGCTGATCCAGGGTCTGCCACATACGGAGAATCATTACGGCGTTTTGGCGGCATTGAATTTAGAAGATGGGACCCCAGTAGGTCGAAATTAGGCGCTGGGATAATGCGCACTCGAAGAGACAAATCACTACTTCTGCCAAAAGAAGGCTCAACAGTGCTGTACTTAGGTGCTGGTCACGGGACTTCAATCAGTCATTTACACGACCATCTGTGTGGAGAAGATAACGACCTTGGTGGCAGAATAATTGCGGTTGATTTAGCGCCGAGATGTTTGCGAGATTTACTGCATTTGGCTAAATCAAGACCAGGTTTAGTACCGGTTCTGGGTGATGCTAGAAAGCATTCTGCTTGGGGTGTATTGCTGCCAAGGAAGGTAGACTGGCTGTTTCAAGATGTTGCGCAGTCTGGACAAGTGGAAATTTTTATTGATGCCTGTCGCCGCTTTCTCAGTCTTGACGGGATTGGCCTCTTGTCATTGAAAGCGGCTAGTGAACGATGGACTGGTGAGGGTGAGGATGCCTTATTCGCCAAAGTAGAAATGCAGTTATCAAAGTCAGGCTTTGCAGTAGAAGAGTGCATAGAATTGACCGGTTATGAAGACAACCATGTTCTTTTTGTGACTCGTCGTGTTGAGTAGGTCATGCCCGAACTGCCAGAGGTCGAAACTGTCCGTACGGGCCTAGAAAAAGCGTGGCTTGGCAGAACGATTACCAAAGTTATTCTGCGTCGTCCAAATCTCCGTTATCCGTTTCCCGAAGACTTTGAAAATCGGCTAGTTGGCCAGAAAATAACTGCAATAAGGCGTCGTGCTAAGTATTTGTTAATTGATACCGATGGCGGGCTTGTCTTCCTTTCACATCTTGGGATGTCAGGTAAATACACCATCTTTGACGGGCAAAAAGTAAGTCAATATGATCTCAACATTCCCGATAGTAAGTCAGCATTTGGCGCGATGTCTGGCTTTGACGGTCGTCACGATCACATGGAGATTCGTTTTGATGATGGCTCTGTTTCAGTATATACCGACCCAAGACGGTTTGGTATCGTCAAATTATTTCATCGGGCAGAACAGGAAATACAGCCTTTACTTTCGGTTTTAGGACCTGAGCCATTTGACGACTGGAATGCCCAAATTGCCGCAAACCGTTGCCGAGGTAAACGCTCACCAATCAAAACCACATTACTAGACCAACGCTTTGTGGTTGGAGTTGGTAACATCTATGCTTGTGAGGCGCTACATACTGCTGGAATTGCCCCAACTAAACTAGCTGCTCAATTAGTTACCAAGGCTGGTAAACCAACCAAAGCCTTAGAGAAATTAGTTGATGAAGTAAAAATGGTGCTCAAAAGGGCCATTGCTGCTGGGGGCTCAACGCTGAATGACTTTGCCGATGTCGAGGGTAATCTAGGTTACTTCTCGCATCATTTCACTATTTATGGGCGCGAAGATGAGCCTTGTCTAAAGGAAGGCTGCGGTGGCATAGTCGAGCGAATAGTACAATCAAACCGTTCGACTTTTTACTGCCCACGCTGCCAAAAGTGATTACAGCATAGAATAAGATACCGTTGCGGCAAAGAACCACAATGCAACAGCAGTTATTCGGTAAATCAATTGTCCTCGTATCCGTAACCAATCCACAGCACCGGTTCCAGTAAGGGCTAATGCGACAATAAGATACCAACCCATGTCGATACTCATGCCAAGTAAACCAATGGCTAACTTTGTTCCCATGCCCATGCCAGGCTCCAATACTTGAGCTAAGATGGCTACTAAAAACAAGGCGATCTTTGGATTAAAGAAGGCGATAGCAAAGCCTTCCATGAATCCTTGACGTTTGACTTTAGTATCATCTACGCGGCTATCCTCATCGAGGTTAACATCATCATTCCACATTAGGTAGCCGTACCAGATAAGTAATCCTACCCCAATTAATTGAAGAATAAGAAAAGCATCAGGGGCATTTTCTAGTAGGACAATTAGACCAAATACGGCACTTCCAGCATATATTCCAAAGCCAATTCCGTGGCCAATAGCACAAGATACTCCTTGTTTTCGCCCGCCAATGATGGTATTTCTGATCACTACCATGACGCTTGGTCCAGGTGAAATTGCGCCAAGGAAAAAGAAGGTGCCTGCGGCAAATATTGCCTCCCATGCTAAACCCTCCATGTGGCGTGGACGAGGGTGATTGAATCAAGACTTCCGGTTAGAACCCGTAAAGCATGAAGGTTCCTCGGCCTTCTTGTAAGCGTTGAGCCGTCTCTAAAGACGCACGCATTATATCATTACGAATATCAGTTTGACTTCTTACTCGATTTAGCGCCCTCGCAAAAGTTTCCTTTGGAGGTGCTTTTACAGCAGGTTTGTGGGGTTGTCTCTCCATGAACTTACCATCTAAGTCTAACATAATAAAGGTATGGATTATAGTAGTAAACAAAGATTAAATGCCGAAATTCGGCA
>QXXX01000004.1 GCA_009887195.1 Candidatus Poseidoniales archaeon
GTTTTGTAAAACTCCGACAAGATCCTCTCCTTCGTTGTGTTGTTCCCACATTTTTACAGTAGATGCACGGATTTCTGCAAGTTGATTTCTTCTTCGCTTTTCTATACGTTCCCTAATTACTTGATGTTGTACTCGGCGGTTTGAAACCGTCAGTTCTATATCTGCATCTTCAACTGATTCAGGGCTAACCTCAACCACATACTCATCTGCTTGATGGATATTTTCAACAGACACTTGAACTTCAGTAAGTTCTTCCCCGTCTTGTTGAGTTGTCTCTGCTTCAACTTCTGCTGCTTTTATTTTTGCTAACTTCCGTTGTTTCAAGGACACTCCGTCTAAACTTTCTTCTTGTTTGACTGGCTGAGGAATGTCTGATTCAGGTGATTCTGCTTCAGCCAAATCATTGCTTAGAACTAAATCTTCTGCGTCATCTTGAGGTACTAAATTATGAATTTGTGCATTCACAGGACTGCTGCCGATAAGCACCCATGTACTGGCTGAGGCGAAGGTCAAGCCAATCAAAATCCATCTCCCGTCGTCTGATAAACTCGAAGCAGATGTTAGATAAAACAAACCTGCGCTAAGGGCTACAAGCCCACACATTGTCCGTAGAAATCCCATGTCCCTCGTCCCATTCCAATTGGTTCTAATTTATGATGCTGATGGCATTTGGTTGAATAAGTCGATTAAAGCCTTAGTTCTGTGACTGAACTTTTGTTTGATTTCTGAGCCGACACCACCAAATGTTTTGCCGTGTGTACTAAACTCTCCGTAATTACCGGGAGTTAGCGGGTTTAATTCTGCATCTAAATCGTATGGAATAAAAATTGGATCATATCCAAATCCATTACCTTCCATGGCATCTAGTGAGATATGCCCTGGACAAATTCCCTCGCCGATAATAACTTCATCATTTTTCCACAAAGCGGCAATTGCTTTGAAGTGGGCAGAGCGTAAATTAGCCGATGAAACTGGATCTGCTGAATTAAGATGAGATAGTAATCTTAGCATTCCAGCATTACCAATAGTTGAATGAACGAAGGATGAGTAAACCCCGGGAAAGCCTTGGAGGGCATCTACAAATAATCCTGCATCCTCTACTAAGATCATATCTCCGTCACTAAAATCACTTGGAATAAAGTTCATTGCTTGACTGATTTTTGATTTAGCTACTGTAACTAAGTTTTCAGCCTGCGGTTCGTAAATCAACTCCTGATCAACGATTAATTGCCTTACTGAGTAACCTATTTGTTTCAAATGATGTTCTGCCTCAGACAACTTACCTTGATTACTAGTCAAAAACCAAACGGTATTGCTCATGACGATGCTACGCCCGTCGAGTTTTCATGTCTATCGGTTAAACCCTAAATTCAGACTAATATCAACGGATAATTTAACACTATAACGAGATTGGAAAAAACATGCTTCAACATATTGCAATTGTATCTCTTGGCGGTGCCATCGGAGCCACATTACGTTTCGCTGTCGGGCAGTTACTTGATTCTACAGACTTTCCATGGTCAACATTTATTGTTAATGCACTAGGTTCGGTATTACTTGGAGCAATTACAGTCTATGCCATAAACCGAGGTTCATCAGAAGAGTTAATGCTATTTTTTAGCACAGGATTACTTGGAGCATTTACCACAATGTCAACATTTTCAGTAGAAACTATGAAATTGCTTAAAACTGACGAACATTTTACCGCTCTGGCATACATCATGCTAACTTTTTCAGTCTGCATAATTGGAGCATTTCTCGGATGGGAAATTGGGGAACGATTGGATAATATCTAAAATCACTACATTAGTTTATTAATGCAGAATCCTAGGTATAACCGTGTACGGAGCCGTAGAAAAGTTTAGTGCACCCTAAAGAGTTGAGACAATGAGTGACCTGATAAATAAGATGAATATCGCCCTAAGTTGGGAACTAAGAGCCAGTAACATGTATGCGCATTACGCAGCCAACATCAAAGGAATACACAGATTACAATTGTCTCCGATGTTTAACACAGAAATGACTGAATCTATCCAACACGCAGATATCGTCAGAAAGGCAATCGTACAGCTTGGTGGGATACCAGTGACAGAAAGAAACTCGCACCCAATAACTCACACTAATGACTACTTGGAAATGTTAAATTATTCACTGGAAACCGAAATAAAAGCGGCAGAAGTTTATGAAGAACTAATTGAGTTAGTTGAAGACAGCGCTGAAGAAGACCTTCGAGATGCTATCGAACAGATTTATTTGTCAGAATTAAGAAGTGTAGAAGAAATGCGTTTGTTAGTTGGTTGAATCATCCGTGATATCTAACCCTTGAGCGTACATCATCCAAACGCTTCAATACTTCTGTTGCTGTTGGGGGTGTACCTCCTGAAAGTTCTTGTAACGGTCCTTGATTGCCATCACATTGTAAATATCCATCGATAAAATCATCAATTCCATTGACAATATTTGGATGAGATGCACCTAATATTTCATCCATGACGTGTAAGTCAATACCAAACCTTTCAACTTCATATTCCACTGCAGATAGACCGAAATCGATTAGATAGGCATTGGCTTTTTCATCAATCAAAATATTATTTGTCGATAAATCGCCATGAGTTATTGCCATTCTGTGCAGCATTCTAACTGCTTTCCCTGAATTTTCTAGAGCTGATTTGATAAAGTCTGGTTCCGAAACCTCATCTCTTAGTACCTCGATTAGAGGCCTTCCTTGCATTTTTTCCATTATTATTCGGCCATTATCTAAATCAACATCCCATACTGCAGGAACTGGCATCCCCGTATTGTGAATCCTAATTAAAATACGAACTTCACTAAGCATCCTTCGATAGCCTAAGCGGCGTTCAATATCTGGGTGGCGCCATGCCCTATTACGACGCATCTTCTTGATTGCAGGCCTACCCATCCACGTCCCGGACCATACTTCAGCCTCGGCTCCCAAGTGCAAGCGCAACTCCGGTTGGAAGACCATGGGCCCCCCTCAATGCCCTTACTTATGTATATCACGCACTCACAATTGTTGAAAAAGGGATAACTGTTGGCTTACATGAGGCATATGACAATTACCCTGCCAATGTGCTCCATAGATTTCATGGACACCTCTCTCTCACCTGAGGAGCAAGCAATTGCTGAGAGAATTACTGAACTAAGGAAACAACTCGGTTCAGACTTGATGATTTTAGGCCATCACTATCAAAGAGACAGCATAGTTATGCACGCTGATTTTATCGGTGATTCGTTTATGCTAAGTCAAAAAGCCGCAGATTCAACTGCCAAATACATTGTCTTTTGTGGGGTACATTTCATGGCCGAATCGGCAGACATATTGACAAATGAACAACAACATGTGATTCTGCCAAATTTAAGGGCAGGGTGCTCAATGGCTGACATGGCCACATTAGGTGATGTTGAAGAGGCATGGGCTGAGATTTTAGCTGAAACAAATCTTAGCGACCCCATCGATAGAACTGCTCCTGGAGAGATCCCCACTGACGGAAAATCATATCTAATTCCAGTAACCTACATGAATAGTAGTGCTGACTTGAAAGATTTCGTTGGACGTCATGGTGGAATAGTTTGCACATCATCCAATGCAACTGGAATACTAAATTGGGCCTTTGATCGTGCTGGCCCAAACGGAACGGTGTTATTTTTCCCTGACCAACACCTTGGCCGTAACACAGGAATAAAGATGGGCATAAGTGAACAGCAGATGCCAACATGGATACCAAAAATCGGTGCTGATTCGAGTCTAAATGATGCCAGAATCATTCTATGGCACGGCTTTTGTTCAGTGCACAAAAGGTTCACTGTTGAGCAGGTAGATGATTTTCGTAATAGGCACCCAGATGGACTTGTCGTTGTCCATCCTGAATGCCCCAAAGAGACTGTCGAAGTCAGCGATGCAAATGGCTCGACCCAATTTATCAAGAATTATGTTGAACAACAGCCTGCAGGCGCAAAAATAGCTATTGGCACAGAAATAAACATGGTTGCTAGGTTAGCGGAATCTAATCCAGATAAGATTGTTGAATGCCTCGATGATAAAGTCTGTCCTTGTTCCACAATGTACATGATTCATCCTGCTTACTTAATGGACGTTTTAGAACGAATTATTGACGGAGAAGTACCAAATCAAATTAGTGTATCCAAATCTGTTGAAGAAGGGTCATTACTAGCCCTTGAAAGAATGCTAAGTATCAAGAAATAATCATTCTTCTTCTGACTGGAATTTACTAGTTCTTATCTCCGACTGCCTTTGATTAATATAAACAAAAATAAGCATAATACCGATTACTGACCCAGATTGTAGTATTATATTAGAATAAGATTTCAATTCAGGCTCCCAACTATGAACTTGAATAATTACCCCGTCATTGGACTCTTCAAAGTATACTAAATGGTCTTCCAAAACTATTGGGCCCCACTGATCGACCTCATCTGCTGTAAGTACATGGGTAAAATTATCAGCAATTTCCATGTAGAATATTTCTCCATCAAAGTATTCTTCAATCGGGCTTGATGGATTCAAGTGATCTTTCATCGCCCACGCAACAATACCGTCGCGAATCGATGGGTCATATGACGAATATTTACCGTCACCAAGCAGGCGATAATCATTAGACTCTCTATCAACTAAAACAATTCTATCAACTGATGAAACATTCACGCTTACCAGTAAGTGCGATTTATCGAATACGATGTTGGTAATTGTGGCGTTCGGGATATCAACAGGTGTATCCCAATCGGCTAAAACTTGCTCAACCTCTTCATCGGCTGAAGCATTAATCTGGTAGGACAAAGCGCCTGTTAACTCTATGTTGCTCATGAATACTTTGTCAGGATGGTTGTCTGAAAGATAAGCAAAATCATTACCTTGGCATTTTACATAAGAGATATTGTTAACATCTAATGAAAGGTCAATTAGTTCCCCGTCAAGGTTTTCTGCAGACAAAGCACCTTCTTCTAGAGTGAGTAGCACATAATATCCACCTAAGTCGCACATTTCTATTTGCTCAATGGAATTAATTGACTTTTGATAGAATATTTCCTCTGGCGAAGTTACATCAATTACGTATAGATCTGTGGCATTAGCCATTACTAATTTATCACCTGAAATATGGTACATCGAATCAACTGATAAGTCTGGTTGAACTACTTCTATACCATCATCCTCTAGTTCTGATAAGTCATATAATTTTACAACTGCACCAAACTCGGAAGTGTTGTCTAATGTCGCTAGCCATCCATCTGCGCCACTAGCTCCTTCTGGAGCCTCGACTCCCTGTGCAGATAGTGACTGATGTGTCAAGTCCCAAGTAATAACTGAAGCGACAATAACTACCAAAACTACTGCCATGATACCGGTTTCTCTGGAAGTTGGCTTCAAGAATGATTTAGCAGATTCAGCAACCTTTCGAGCGACAATTTTGTACGCTTTTTTAGGATTGGTAAGAACTGTGACAAGGCGTGAATTAATCGTTCTTTCATCCAATATGCTCCATACCGGCTTTGCGGTTTTGTCCGCCAAATTAACCGCAATTGAGGCTATTATCATCCCGCCTGCGATATCCAAAATCCAGTGTATTCCCAAATAAATGATGGTAAATACAGTCAAGAGAACATAAGCAAATACAATCTTGCGATATAATTCCCATCGATTGTCATGGTCAAAACGCTTCATACATAACCAAACTGCGTATGGAATACCGATGTGTAAAGAAGGCATACAGTTTGTAAATGGGTCTATTCTTCTAAACCAATCGGCTATTTCTGGATTCAATGAGTACGCTAAGGTCTTCATTTCCGGGATATATGAACCAGTTACCCTGACATTGAAGAACAAGTAAAATGGAATGGCTAGGATATAGACCCAGGCAATAGTTAGAGTAATTCTATCAGCCATCCAACGGTCATCGAAGTAAGCGAAGTAGAATACTGAAACATAACAAATGAACATGAAACCTGCAACATAGAAATGCGTCAGAGTTATGGTTAACCATTCTGCTTCAAAATATTGCTGCACATGTAAAACTAGATTGCCTTCTATGGCATATATCCATGGCGTCATATCTAATCCGGTTGAGGCCATCAAGATTCTATCAATCTCATCTAATCCATCCTTAGCGTTATAGATCATGAATAGAATCAAAATATGAATCCAATATCTACGAAAGAAGTCAACAAATGTAGTTAATTTTAATTCCATCCATTTGGGTTTAAACACCGGTAGTAATAGTACACCAAGAGCTAATGCACTAATCATCCAAGTGAGGTAAACTCCCTGCATAATAGGTTCCTTCCAATTTACCGGTCGCCCAACTATACATCAAACCCTCGCCGTTTTATGGCCAGTTAAGTCATTTAGTAGCTTTACCATGCTCCGTGCACATAGGACTTGCCGTTATCTGGGTCTTGATTATTAGCCAAAGCCCATATTCGCTCAAAGCGATAAATACCACTTGAGCATCCGTCTTTCCATTCAAAGCCTAAGGCGTATTTCCCTACCGGGCGTACCTGAGGTTTCTCTGGTGCAAAGGCTTCTACTTGTCTTCTGAGTGTTTTACTATTTCCGTCATCATTGCGCAGAGGTGCACATTTGGCGCAAGGACAAGAGTGTCTCAAATCATCATAAGTTACCGTAAATTCGCCACCATTAGAGTAAGTTAATTTCATATCTGTATCACGTCTTTCAAGCCGTGTTAAATCTGGAACATCTGACATTATCCCACCTCAGATAATTTCCAGTCCTTGACTTTCTGATGAGCCGATTTGAGATTTTATCGCTTCCACTACCTTGGCAAACGCAATAGCTGAAGCCCCTTCAGGTTCGCTAACAATGCGATGCACTCCATCATCTCCACCTCTAACGAAACCAGGGTCAAAAGGTAATGAACCCAAAAACGGGACGCCAAACTCTTCTGCGGTTGATTTCCCGCCACCTTGTTTGAAGATATCCAATGTCACATTGAAATTACCATCTGAGTCAGCTGTAGCTTTGTGCTTTTTACCACCTGGGCCAGCGATTTCAATATGATTATCAGGCGAAGTTTTTCCAGATATAGTGTAGCCACTCATGTTCTCAACAACGCCCAAAACTGGAACTTTCAATGATTCAGAGAAGGTAATCGATTTACGACTATCTAGTAGGGCGACATCTTGAGGTGTTGTGACAATAACCATACCGTCAATATCTGGTAACGATTGTGCTACTGTAAGTGGTTCATCAGAGGTACCAGGTGGGAAATCGATGACTAGATAGTCTAATTCACCCCACTCAACATCACCAATAAATTGTTGAATAGCACCCAATTTTATCGGCCCTCGCCAAACTACAGGTGTGTCTTCATCTTCTAGTAGGAAAGCCATCGATATGACCTTAACTCCAAGGTGGCCTTGAGCCGGATGAATTCTGCCTTGTTCAACATGCAATCTTTTGCGGTCAAGTCCCATCATCTTTGGTACATTTGGACCCGTGATGTCAATATCCAATATGCCTACAGAGTGCCCTTCTTGAGCTAGTGAAAGTGCTAACCCTGTTGCAACAGTTGATTTGCCGACCCCCCCTTTACCAGATAAAACCATCACTTTGTGTTTGATTTTTCTACCAATTTCTTGCATTGACATTTTACGCTTCATGTTAGCATAAGCACTTTCCATTTGCTTCTGTTGTTGCGGTGAAGCATCATCTGATGGTGCGGCAGAGTTGGGGTTGTGGGTAGATACCGGTGAATCGGCCATGGTAATAACAAATAATAGTCCTACTTCAACCCATAGGTACGGCCAAAGAAAATTTTCTTTATGGTGTAATGAATAATTAGAGTTATCATCGGAAATAGTACCATGCTTAGCGAAGTTGACATCCCGCCGTATGCCCAACCTAAACCGATGGATAGGGGGCATGAAACAATCATTCCAATATTGTAAACAGAGGAATATCTTACCGTTGATTCGTCGAGATAGACAAGACATGGTCCACAAAAAAAGATCATCCCACTGAGCATAATGGCGACAAGGCGAAACAGAAATTCTAGATTAGTGGCGGCAAAAACAATGTGTAAAACAAATAGCAGACTAAAAATTACCCCGTAGATGAAAATACTCTGCAAGTCTTGCCAAGTCTTGCTCATATGTAGTTGGAAATTATACATACTTGTTAACTGTGGCATTATTCTACTTAGAAATAAACTAAATATCATCAATTTGACAACAACTTATGCGTATCTTATTTGTTTGCGTGGGGAATTCTTGCCGTTCACAAATGGCTGAAGGTATTGCTAAATCACTGGGTTACGAAGCAGAATCTGCCGGAACTCATCCTGCTGAAGCAGTATCTAAGCATGCCATAACAGTATTACAAAACCGAGGCATTGATACCACGAAGCTAAAACCAAAAAATCTAGATGGCTTTGATGTAGATAAATTCGACAAAGTGATTTCTATGGGATGCGGAGTTCACTGCCCAATGATTAAAATTGATCAGGACTGGGAATTAGAAGATCCTGTCGGACAAAAATTTGAGATTTTTGAGCAAACTGCCAATGAGATAGAAAAAAGAATTAGACTATTAGATTAGTTATTCTTCTTCTTGGGCAGGAACATCGCCATGGCCGTCTAACTGGATTCTAAGAACGCTAACTGTTCTATCGCGACCTTCATCAGTAGGAATGACTTCGCTTTCACAAGTTAATTCTCCGATAACAACTTTTTCTGGCAGCCCCTGAGCGATGATTCCATTGCGTCTTCGACAAATTTCTGCAACATCGACTGCTCGACCAATCGTTGCGCCTCTAGCAACCAGTTCCAAGTTGCGATCTCCTGATTCCATAGCCATAACAACTGCTCTTACGTACGCGTGTAATGGCTTTTTGCCGATGAAAATTATCCGTCTCTCTGTCATGCTCAACCCTAGCCTTCTATACACGTTCAACGGTTAAATGTTACTTTTATCGAGTTGGTTAAAAAAATTTGGTGCGAGCGCCGGGACTCGAACCCGGGTTCAAGCGTTGGCAACGCTCGGTG
>QXXX01000040.1 GCA_009887195.1 Candidatus Poseidoniales archaeon
ATCAAACCATTCTTTGAAGTGCTTGAAGAACTTTAATTTGTTTAAGAATTAAAATCGTCAAAGAAAAAACCAATTTCTGGGATTCTGTCAATTGATTAAGCCAACAGTTTGGTAATATCAATTATTGGTGAAACCTTTTGCTCAATTAATGCTAGCAAACGAGTTAATTCATGCTCATCATTTGCTTCAACTCGCATGACAAGGATTGGTTCAGTATTGGACTTTCTTGCTAGATACCAACCGGTTTGCTGGCCATTATCATCGTTGAACCTCACTCTCACTCCATCTATGGTAGATGCTTGATAATCGGTAAAAGCCTGTCGAATAGCTTCCACAGTTTCGAGTTTCTTATCTTCAGGACAAGGCACCTTTACTTCACCAGTAGTTGGCAAATTAGGTGCTAAGCGATTCAATTCACTGCTGAATGACAGACCATCAGTTCGAGACCACAATTCAATGATTCGTGCGGCGTTGTAAAGTGAGCAATCAAAGCCGTACCAACCACGGTCAGCCATGAAGATATGACCGCTCATCTCAGCCGCCATTAAAGCATCAGGATGCTTTGCTAATACTCGTTTCATGAATGAGTGACCAGTCTTAGCCATCATTGGTCTGCCGCCAGCAGTGATGATCGCTTTCTCAACATTCATCGAACATTTGACGTCATAAATCAGCAAATCTTTGCCCGGCTCAGTCCCAACAACATCATTGGCAAGTAAAGCAATCAATCGGTCGGGGTAGACGAACTCACCGTGCTCATCTACTGCACCAATTCGGTCACCATCCCCGTCTGCACCAAGGCCAAATTCACAGCCATTGTCAACGACAGCCTTGCCCAAATCGATCATGTTCTTTGGTCGTGTTGGATCGGCACCGTGGTTTGGTTCCGTGGCGTCCCAATCACAGTACAAATCCACATGATCAACGCCCATCTTGTCGAGCAATTTCGTCATGGCAGGTCCAGGAACTGCATTACCACAATCAACAGCAACCTTGATTGGGCGGGCAATTGGACCGGTCGACTCCATGATGGCATCGATGTAGGTTTCGATGTGAGGGGTGTCAATAATTTCTCCTTGTCCGGTGGCAAAATCTCCTGCCAGGAATACTTGTTTTAATTCTTGAATTTCTTCGCCAGCTAGCGGCAATGTGCCTTTGCACATCTTGAATCCGTTATGAGTTGGCATTGGTAAGTGACTAGCAGTAACCATTACACCACCATCCACAGGCAGTGTCCAACAAGCATGGTAAACACAACCGGTTGATACGATGCCAAGGTCTCTGACACTCACGCCTGAATCACTAAGTCCACGCATTAATTCACTAGCTAATGCAGGAGTTGAATCTCTTATGTCTCGACCAACTGCAAAGGTTTTGCAGCCAAGGTAAGTTGCCATTGCTCTGCCTAATCGATAAGCAAACTTTGGAGTCAAATCTCCAGTTCCGTCTCCATTGGCTAGCCCACGGATATCGTACGCCTTGAAACAATGCTCTGGCCATTCGCCCATGCTATTGCGAGTAGGTGTGTCATTTCAATGATGAGGTTGCTTATGATTGTCACGGTAATGGACTACTGGAACTATATTGCATATGTTGAAAAACCCGGAATATTTCAGTTGTTCATGGCTGGTCCACTACGTGCCCTTGTGTTTATCCACACTGCGTTAAGAAATGAACTCAATGAACTTGCTGAAGACGCCCGTTTGGTCGCTAATGGTTCTGGAGATCTAACGGCTCTCAAGGAAAGATTCGATTGGGCAACATACGCCTTGCATTATCATGCGGCCGGTGAAGACGCTGCATTATTCCCTGCTGTTGAAGCCAAACACCCAGGTGTTGCTATGACTTTTGACGATGATCATCGAACCGATGATGAACTTGTTGCCAGTATGGAGGATTTCTTCACAAAGACTGACGAAGATGGAGCACTTGAAACTCTTGCCCAGCTTGCCGAACGTTTGGCAGACCGAGCATCACTGCACATGGACAAGGAAGAGAGATTACTAGTACCATTTGTTGAAGAGCATTTCAATATGGAAGAGCAAGGCGCTATATTAGGTGGCATGATGCAGGTTTTCCCACCTGAATTCATGGTCAAAGGCGTACCATGGGTTTTCTCTCATCTTGACAATGGGCTCCAAATTTCTTATGCTACTGCGCTTAAAGCAGCAATGCCGCCAGAGCCTTTTGCTATGCACATGTCCAATGTCGAACAACGACTTGGTCCTGATGCTTGGGCTCCAATTGCTGCAGCGATTGCATAGAGAACTTTCTTATCTTAATATCAAGTTTTCGTGATGCCAAGGGTATCCTTGTTATCGTATACGATACAGAGGGGTCCCCTTTGAATCATGAAAATTAGGAAGAACTATATTTCCATTTATTTTAAGACAAACATGAAGCCTTTATCTGCCATCTTACTTGTAATGTTTTTGATTTTTACTATTTCACTTTCAGGATGTATTCGCGACTTCAATAATCTAACCCGTGGAGATTCGACAATAATAACTAATCAAAATTTGCAATCTTGTGATAACTGGCAAGAAGGGCGCCATTGGGAAATCAATGGTGAGAATGTTTTGGATGATGATTGGTGCAAAGGAAAAACTGGCACAAATTCAGAATATTATGCGCAACTAGAACATTGGGACCTCAATGTCGGTGATGAGATTACATACATCAAAGCCGGTTATACTCATTGTCAGGTTACCGTAACACAAAACCATTTAGACAACCTTGAAGCAAGTTGCTACTGATTGAAACTGTTAAGTTGCAAGGGGTTATCCGAAACCCCTTTGCATTTTATTTTCCGATACAAAGGGGATTCAGTGGGGCGATACAGACGCTACCGTTGTATTCACGGGCGCATACATGGGGCCCCCATGTATACGGCGGTTTGCGAATATACAAACATCGCACACCAAGTTTCTTTAGTATCAGGATTCGGAGGAAACAACATGGTAATGGATTACCCACAATCGAGAGCTGACAAAACGTCCTCGCAGTCAGTTTTCGTGCTTTCGATGTTAATTGTGATACTCCTCACAGGGCGAGCAGTTTACGTAGCGATCAGCACAGATACGTCCTTGAAAAGTATATTCCAATTGATTGTTTATTCATCAATTCTCATCTTTGTGGGATTCATAGCGGGTGTAAACGCATCGAAGACAAAATCAACGAAAAAGCAGGAAATCTCATTCTTATCAAACTCGGAGCCATCACAAACAGATGCCGATTTCAATCCAAACCTTGCAAAATACAATTCAACAGAACAGTTCATCATTGAATTTCTACTCCAACATGATGGTCAATGCTGGCAATCGAACATCGTAAAGGAATCTAGCATGACGAACTCAAAAATTAGCCGATCGTTGTCGAAATTAGAATCACAAGGAATCCTGACGAGAGTAAGGGATGGGATGGGCAAGCGTGTTAATTTACACAAAAATGAGTTGGTTTGAAACCATAACTGACATGACTCCATTTTTGGGTGCGGTTGTGGAGAAGGTATTGAGAGGTCACCAA
>QXXX01000041.1:0-13434 GCA_009887195.1 Candidatus Poseidoniales archaeon
ATCAGCGCAAAGCAATTGTTGAGAAAATGCGCCAGAAAATCATCCATCACATTCACAGCCAGGCTGTTGATCCAAAAACTAAAAGTCCCCATCCTGTTACTAGAATTGAATTAGCATTAGAAGAATCTCGCTATTCAGTAGACCCGTTTAAGAAGTTGGAACTACAGATTAAAGATGCTGTTGATAAATTAAAGGTGCTAATCCCGTTATCTTTTGAGACAATGAGGCTGGCTTTCAAAGTGCCCGGTTCTGCATATGGTAGTGCAATGAGAGTTCTGCGTAGTTATCACGTCAAAGATGGTTGGCTAGAAGACGGAACATGGGCTTGTGTAATCGAAATACCTGCTGGAATGAAGGGTGAAATCATCGGCCAAATAATGAAAGTCTCTTCGCAAACTGAAGTCAAAGAAATGTGATTGCAATTACCGTTCGCTAAGGGTTGAGTTTATCATGGGTTGGCCAGTCGCCGGTTCGGAGAGAAAGAAATGTCCCAAGGTCTTAGCGGCGCCGAGCAGCGCCTAGTGACCCCGGGAATGACCATTGGGTCATTGACCGGGATGCGTGTCGGAAGTGGCGCAATCGTCCACAACGACGAAATCATAGCAACTAAACTCGGTTGGGTCCGAGAAAATAACGGAACCATATCGGTTGACCCAATTAACAGCCCATATATACCCCGTTCAGGAGATCTAATAATCGGCAATGTTGCAGAGGTTAGAAATAATCTATGGTTTATGGACATTAACGGTTCATTTCAAGGATTACTCCCTATGTCGCTAGCGCCATGGAAAGTAGAATATGGTCAAGCAAGACAACACATGAATGTTGGAGACAGCTCTCTTGCTAGAGTTCAGGAAGTTGATGAATGCCATAATGTAGTATTAACTATGAAAGGCGTTGGACTTAGAAGATTATCACAAGGTGCTGTAATTGATGTACCAGTAAACCACTTGGATCGAATCCGTGGTGAAGGAAATGCAAACTTAGACCGTATGAAAGAGACCAGCGATTGTAGAATCATTGTTGGCGAAAACGGCAGAGTTTGGGTTGATGGGCATGAAAATGGCATTGACTGGGTAAGAGAAGCACTAGATATTGCAAAACAACATGGACATAAATCTTCATTTGATTCTGCAATGAAAAAACACGAGAAAAAATTCAATAAAAAAGGTGATGCTTAATGGGCGGATACGGAGATGTACAATTATTACGAGAAGATGGACTAAGATTAGACGGAAGAAAGGTCGATGAGATGCGACCTGTTTCAATCCAAGCGGGGATTTTACCAGCGGCAGATGGTTCTGCAATGGTAACTCATGGACTAAATGTTGCTGTTGCAGCAGTCTATGGACCAATGGAAGCTCACCCAAGAAAAATTCAACGCCAAGATAGAGCTGTTATTGATGTCAGATACAACATGGCACCATTTTCAACCAGCGACAGAATTAGACCTGGATTTAATCGAAGATCCAGAGAAATTTCCAAGGTTACTGCTGAATCACTAGAATCGGTTGTTTTAGTAGAACGCTATCCTCGTGCCAAAATCCGTGTAGAAATCGAGATTTTGGCAGCTGAAGCTGGAACCAGATGCGCTGGAATTACCGCCGCATCTGTGGCCCTTGCTGATGCTGGAATCCCAATGCGTGACATGATTGTTGGAGTAGCCTCTGGTAAGATCGAAGGGACTGTTGTACTAGATTTGGACAAAGCAGAAGACAATTATGGACAAGCAGACCTTCCTGTAGGTATCTTACCAAACACAGGAGAAATTGCATTCTTACAAATGGATGGAGATTTATCACCCGAGGAATATGACCTTGCAATGGAATACAATTTCAAGGCCGCTGGAGAAATTCACGAGATTATGGTCGATGCGCTAAAAGCACGTTATGAGGAGAGTGAGAACTAATGCCTCAACTAGTACCGAACCTACTGCGTCAAGAAGTCGCAAGGTTAGCAGAACAAGATGCTAGGATTGACGGTCGAGAAAGGTTTGAAGGCCGAGATTTTACTTTGGAAACAGACTGCCTGTACAATGCTGAAGGATCAGCAAAAGTAACGATGGGTAAGACTGTTGTTTATGCAGGTGTCAAATTTGAAATCAGAACACCATGGCCTGACCGACCAGCAGAAGGTTCCCTAATGTGCGGGGCTGAACTTAGACCAGTGGCTCACAGAAAATACGAACCGGGACCTCCATCACCTCAATCAATAGAACTGGGTAGAGTAGTCGATAGAGGCATCAGAGAATCGGGATGTATTGACATGAACAGTCTGTGCATCATTCCTGGTGAGAAAGTTTGGGGAGTAATGATAGACATTCACGTTCTTTCCGACGGTGGTAATATTTTCGATGCTTGTGGACTTGCCGCAATAGCAGCACTTAGAACAGCAGTAGTTCCAGCAGAACGATTTGATGTCGGTGAAGATTACACACTTCCTGTCAACGGCACCCCGATTATGGCTTCGTTCACTAGAGTTGGTGGACGCTATATTTACGACCCTTGTGAAGAGGAAGAATTGGGCGGAGATGAGCGAATTCACATCACAATTGGCGATGAAGGACATCTTCACTCCCTACAAAAGGGGTTAAGAGGGGTATTCACGCCCGCAGAATTCGCAGAGATATTCAAGGTGGCGCAAAACAAGTGTGCGGAACTAAGAAAAGTTGTAGCAGAAAAGGAGGCGAACTGATTGGCTAAGAGAACCCAAAAAGCAGGAGCAACCGCCAAATTTGGCGCAAGATATGGTGTATCGGTAAGAAGAAACGCAGGTTCTGCCATGGCCAAGAAAAGCAGGAAATATACCTGCCCGGTTTGTCAATACAAGAAAGTCACCAGAAAGTCTGTCGGTATTTGGCATTGTAACAAATGCGACTACACATTCGCCGGCGGTGCTTGGGAACCATTTACCAGAGCCTCTGATGCTAACAGTAGAATTCTAAGAAGATCTGTTGAAGGTGCGACTACTGCTGATATGGCATTCATCGCTCAGCAAGCCGCAATGGACTATGAAAGAAGTCTTGTAGAATCAGAAGAAGAATGATCAATCAGGAGGACCTACATGTCCGCCACATGGAAATTGACTCTAGAAGTTCAATCAACTTCTAGTGAAAACACCTCATCACTCATGGCTGCCATGATCACAGATTGTGAGATAATTAACAAACAAAAATCTTTTTCTATCGAAATTATGGAACATAAAGCAAAAGATTTACGCGCTATGTGGAATACCAGAATACGTGGATTGATTGCAGTTGATTCCTTAATGACAGTGTTAGATGGATTGGACCATAGCGAGGATTCATCAACCAGTAACGTTTGAGCCTAAATGGTGAGCATATGAGTGATATGGAACAGTTCCAGATAGTGGTCTCTGAAATTCAATCAGTTCGACAACAAATGGCAAGTCTAAATGCTCAAATTATGGAGTTAAAAGCCACCTCAGAAGCAGTTACTAACCAACCAGCAGAACTTTCGCTCCATCAACAACTTGGTGGAGTATTGATTGAAGTTGCAGATAGACAATCACTAATCGAAGTCCTCAATAAAGATGTAAGCACCTTGAGTGAGCATTTAGAAAGATTACAAACCCGTGAAGTTGATTTAGTTAATTCATATGAAGAACTAAAAAAGGTTCTAGAGGGATCTAATTGAGTGAATCCCAACTCGATGTAACCAGCCAGCTGGTTGAATTACACAAATGGATCGATAATGCTTGCAAACGTGGAGCAGTACCGGTGTTAACTGGAATGAATGGGGACATGGACACGGTAGGTTCTGCGATATCTCTCGCAGCATCAAACCCTAACATGATGGCTTGCGGACTTCACCTAGGGAGAGTTTCGAAAAAGGTTTGTCAAGAACTGGCTGCCCCATTTAGGAAACTGTCTAATGGATTGGCAGATTTGCCAAAAAATCTAGGTGGCATCATAATCGTTGATGCTGCAGCTCCAAACCAAGTCGGCATTGATTTACCAGATCACATTCCAAAATGCATATTAGATCACCATGTCACTGATGATTGGTTGTTGTCTGATAATGACTTATCAGTAAAGTTACCTGTATCTGCAACAACTGAAATCGTTGCCAACTATTTATCAAAACATTCTCCTGATAGCCTTACTGAACCTGTTCGGAAGCTATTACTGGCTGGACTTATTACCGACAGTGGACGATTCAAGCATTCTAGTAAAGAATCTTTCACTACCGCTTCACTAATTCTTAATGGCTCAAATATCGACTATGCAAAATTTGTCGAATGGCTGGAAACTTCCAAAATTAATTCGAGTGAGCGAGGTAGTTTGTTAAGAGGTATGCAAAGAGCAAAATCAACAAATTCTGGTGAATGGAGCATTATTCATTCTTACTGCGGAACCTTAGAAGGAAGACTAGCCTCTTTGTTACTTGGCCTAGGACCAGACATTAGTTTGGTTAGTAGGAATAAGGATGGTGAAACAAGACTTACCGCAAGAGCCTCTAAAATCGCCACCTCAGATGGCTTAAGTTTAGGGAAAATCATGCAAGATATTGCCAATCAACTAGGTGGCGAAGGTGGTGGGCATGACGGTGCAGCCGGCTGGACTGGAACTACTGACCGTATAACTGCAGAAAGTTCCTTCATTGCCCACATTGCTAAGTTAAAGAGGAATGGTGAATTATAATGACACAAATTGATGTACCTAACACTCCAGGTAAATTTATTTCTAGATGGCGAGAACAAGGACCAGTTGATTTTTCAACATTGAATGAATGGAAAACTGAAATGAAACTGGAATCATGGTTGATGATCGCTGAAGCAGCATTATTCTTGGATGCTGCAGAATTATTTGAGATGCTAAATGAACAATTAAGTCCGGCTGAACAAGCTACTATTGGCCTAGTTAGGAGAAGAATGCTCGGGGATAATATGCTTGAACAGGCAATAAATGATGCAATATCTATTGCTAAAAACCCTGACACGCGTGATTTGAAATTAGAGGGTCGACTTAGAATGGAAAGAGGTTTGACTCGGTTTGAAAATGGTGACTTTGAAGGGGCTAAGGATGACCTTGAATGGGCAGAATTACGCCTCAAATCCGTTGCCAAGGCTAGCAGAGACCATGATTTGTCATTGTTAAATAAAGCCGCACTATTGTTATCGACAGGCGCTCCATTGATGGCATTACATGTTTATGCTGAAATCTCGAGAAATGGAGATCACGCCCAAGAAACAATCGCAATATCTAGATTAGGTGCATCAAGGATAAGGTCCTCTCTTGGCCATATGTTTGATGCTGCCAGACATGCATGGAACGCCCATGAACACGCAATTCGAGCGTTTCAAACCAACATGGCGATTGAAGCAGGTACCTTATTCATTGAACTATCACTAGAAAGTATGGATGAATCTGCAGAACGTATGCAATTACAAGTTGATAATGCCAAACCAAGAACTGTCGAGGAAGACGAGCCAACATTATTGGTAAATCCAAAAGATATTGACGGTGTATTTAATTGGTGTTTTAACAACCTTCCAAAATCAAATTCAGGAGAGCACAGACCCGATTTACGTGCGATGGTAAGTATTGCTAAAAATTTGGCAAAGTTAGAACAATTTTCAGAATTATTTGCTGAACCAGATGCAGTGGAAGACGCCACATTAGCTGCCATGATTCAAGTTTGTAGTGATGATAGCGGTCATACTAAAATTTGGGGAGACCGCTTATCTGTGCTAACCCTCATCGATTAGAATTCCAGTTATCTAAATCGATGAATTCTTGTTCAGTCCAAGTGATGACTGGAGGAACTGAGTCCCACCACCTAATTTCTTCGACTTTTGAATCGTCTACCTGCCAAGATTGTTGATGTGGCTTTTCTATGGTAACCACGCTTGCTACCCAACCTTTCTGATAATATTCTTTATTCCATTTGATAATGGATACATGGAGACCTGTTTCTTCTAATACCTCTCGAAGAAGAGCTTGTTCAGGAGATTCTCCAGCCTCTAAATGGCCACCAGGTATTTCCCAACCCCTAGTAGGGTGTTTGACAAATACTACGTGGCCCCCATTTGTCAAGGATGGTTTATTCTCTACAGATGATGTAATCCAAGCTAAAACAAAATCAGGAAGCATACTAATCCAACCCCTGTTTTGCTTGCTCTAAGTATTCAAGAGCCCACTCTTCACCAGATGCTACAAGTCTTCTGGCCACAAAAAAAGCCTCTGAAAAACTACTCTGCTGAATTAATCGAATTAATTTTTGCTCATCTTTATTGATGACTTCTTTTGTAGTATCATCAGCAACATAATCTAAACCAGGTTCAGAAACTCTACCGGCTAATACCACCATTTGATCTAAAAATTCCTGTCGCTTGGAGACTGGAGGTTTAGTCCACTGTTGCTTATCAGCACCATCCATTCGAGAATGCAGGCGTTGCATGAAGTCATCGCGGGGAGTTTGATGGGGTCGCAGGTTCTGCACATGGTCATAACAAATCCAAGCCTCTTCTGCTTCATTCCTTCGTTCATATAGCCTACCAAGTTCCATCCATAGTTCATGATTTTGCGGCCTGTGAGCCAGAAGATTTCGTGCTAAAGCAATGAATAAATCAATTTGTCCAGAATCCCGTATACGCTCAATTCTACGACCAAATATGATATTAGCTCGCTGATCTCTAAAATCCAATCTACCACATCTTACAACAAATGATTCAAGACTATCCGTTTTCACTTCTTTAGAGTTAATCCGTTCCCACCAAATGTCAGGGTTGAGTGGATCTCTAGCGAAGGCAGCCTCTAATAATTCAAGCCCTAACTTTAAGAAATCTATTCCTGTCAATTGGTCCACCTGCTCAGGATCTCTTCCCAGAATTAAAAAGACATCTTCTAGCACTGAACTTAGTCCAGCAGCATCCCCTAGAATCACCTTAATATCTGCCAAACAGCGCCAATTATCCTCTTCTGTAAAGTCATACAATATTGCTTGACGAGCACTTTGTTCGGCCCATGAGATGTTGTCATCAAATCTGGATTCATCTAATGACGCTAGTTTGGCAAATTTTCTAGCCTGCGACCTGTATCGGTTTCCGAGGTTACGCCTTGGATGTTGCAACAGATCATTACTGCCACCTTCCAATTAAACACCTCATTGTACAGACATAAATCCTGATTTATCAGCATCAAAAGCAATTGTGGCATCAAATCCGACTTTAGATGTTGTACCATCCTCATATCTTGAGGGGTCCAAAGAACTACCTTTTTGATTGGATAGAATGACTGTATCACGGTCAGGTTGCCACCTGGTAACCATTGCCCATTCAACCCGAACTGGGTCAGCAATATCAATATCTTCATCCACAACTGTCACCATCTTCATGCTACGATGTCCAGCAAGTGCTGCTTCAATGGCTTTCAGTGCATCATCGGGATTATTTTTACGTATTTTCACCACCGCTGCAAGCCACCCACAGCCGCCTTCAGTCATGTGAACATCCAGGCATTCACAAACTTTCGAAACCGCATCTTTGATGGTTGGAGATCTTGGCAGACCCATCAAAGTTTTGTGTTCAGCCTCACCTGGAATAAGTGCGTGGAAGATAGGATTATTTCTATGAACCAGACCTTCATACTCAATCACCGGTTCTTGCCTAACATCATCAACAGTACCAGTAATATCAACATACGGACCTTCGTCATCGTTTTCCAGAGTAATATTGCCCCAAAACACGTATTCTGAGTCTGCTGGAACCTCAACGCCGTTAGGCATAGTTGTAAGTTTGAGTGGCTTATTGTATAGTTTTTCATGCAATGCTGCAGCGATGGTCAATTCATCGATATTTTCATCAAACGACATTGCTGCAGCAAGTAGTACTACCGGGTCAGGTGCATTTACCACTGCAACCTTCACCGCATCACCATTTGCTCTTGCAGTTGTCATCATAGTCCTTAGGTGCCTAGGTACTAATCGAACAACTGTGTGATTTTCGTCGCGTAGGAATTGTCGATGAAATGACATATTTCTAATTCCGTCATATTCAGCGATTATTACACTAGCAGAAGAATATCGCCCACGGTCTTGTGGCCAATGATGTGGTATTGGAATCTCGAGCAGATTTACTTGACTTTGTTGATTTTCAAAGCATTCAGACTGGGATGGTTCAACTAGTATCGGGGTAGATGGATTTTCCATAGCCCAAGCCAATGTGTCGATATATGCTTCCGGTGTAATCCCGATCGCTGCGCATAATCTTTCCCGAGTTAGCAAATTAACTGCAGCTCTATGACCGGGGGTTTCAGAAATGTTTTCAAACAATAACATAGGGTTATTACGGCTTCTAGAATATTCCCACATGCCGTGAATTAGGCTGATTGGTTCTGATATTTGTTCTGCCGCAGCAAGATGGTCTCTGAAGGCCATATTATGCCCAAAGGAACCAATGGCTTAACCTTTCATACTGAATGTGGTAAAACCGTAGTAAATAACGCTTGAATTATGATAATCAGTCTATCGAAAACTCGCATTGCAAGGGTCGTTGTTAAATAGGGGCTTCAAGTCGGCGAATTGCTTCAATGAGATGATTATGATGGGTAGAGGATTATTCGCTGGTGCAAAGATGGCAAAAGACCGACAAAAATTCCGTTGGTCTGACCGTAGATACAAGAAGCGTATGCTCAAGTCCAGAGCGAAACACGACCCACTTGCAGGCTCTACTCAAGCCAAGGGTATTGTCATAGAAAAAGTGGGTATCGAAGCCAAACAACCTAACTCTGGAATTAGAAAAGCGGTTAAGATTTCTTTAATTAAAAACGGTAACAAACTTACCGCCTTCGCTCCCGGAGATGGAGCAATTAACTTCATTGATGAACACGATGAAGTCATGGTAGAAGGTATCGGTGGGCGCATGGGTCGTTCTTACGGAGACATCCCCGGAGTCAGATACAAAGTGATTCAAGTAAACGGCGTATCTCTGAACGAAATGGTACGTGGCAGAAAAGAGAAGCCAATTAGATGAGGTGATTAATTGTCAGAAACAGAAATTGTTGAAGAAACCGCTCCAGTAGAGGAAGAAATTAGACCAATTGCAGGAATTGGTACCCTTGTCTTTGGCAAGTGGGATGCTTCTGCAGTAACTTGCAAAGACCCAGGTCTTGCACCATACATTAACCTGACAACAGTAGGCGTCCCACATACCGGCGGCAGACACGCAAATGCTTGGTTTGGAAAAGCTAAGTTATCAGTTGTTGAAAGATATATCAACAAACTTATGCGTACTGGTCCATACACCGGCAAGAAACAAGGAGCCATGAAAGCATTCGAGGCAGCTCTTGACAACATTGCAGAAAGATCAGGAAATAATCCACTACAAACATTTGTCGATGCGATCTGTAACGGGGCTCCAATGGAAGAAATTACCAGAATCAAATTTGGTGCTGTATCACAACCGAAAGCTGTAGACTCGTCACCATCAAGAAGACTTGACGTTGCCTTGAGAAACCTAGCTAAGGGTGCACAACAAGGAACTCACAAATCCAAGAGAACATTAACCAGTTGTATCATTAACGAGTTGAACAAAGCCTCTGCAGGCGACGTTACTTCTTATGCTGTTTCTAAGAAAGAAGAGTTAGAGAGAATCGCATCATCTGCTAGATGATTCAAAGCATCTAGCAATTATCTACGTTGCTTTAGTGTTTATCTTTGTGTTATTATCATGACAGATTACGTCAGTTATTACGTTACTTTCGGGCCAGTTTTACCACTTAAACTGTTGAATTAATCTTAAACTACATCCGAGTTGCTTAAGAACCCCTTTTTAGTGGGTCGGTACATCGAGAAGTGGTGAACACATGGGCCGAAAAGAAGACAATATCAAGAAAGCAACAGAAGTTATGCATATACTACCTCAGATTCGTAATCTATGTATTGCTGCACACATTGACCACGGAAAGACAACTTTGTCTGATAACCTTATCGCAGGTGCAGGAATGATGTCATCAGAATTAGCTGGTGCTGCAAGGGTTTTGGATTTTGACGAGCAGGAATCAGCCCGTGGAATTACCATCAACGCAGCTTCTGCGTCAATGGTTCACGAAGTTGAAGGTACTGATTACTTGATTAATCTAATTGATACACCAGGTCACGTTGACTTTGGTGGTGACGTTACAAGAGCAATGCGTGCTGTTGATGGATGTTTCATCCTAGCATGTGCTGTTGAGGGACCAATGCCACAGACTGAAACGGTAGTTAGGCAAGCACTCAAAGAGAAAGTAAAGCCGGTACTTTTCATCAATAAAGTTGACCGACTTATCAACGAACTTCAAGTAACTCCTGAAGACATGATGGCTAGATTTACAGAGACAATCAAGAAAGTCAACAATCTAATCAAGCAATTCGCCCCTGAGGAATTTAAGAAAAGTTGGCAAGTTTCAGTTGGTGACGGCACAGTTGCTTTTGGATCTGCTTACCACAACTGGGGTATTACTGTCCCATACATGGCTAAATCAAACATATCCTTCAAAGAGATTTTTGAATACTGTAACAACGAAGACCAAAAGACGCTTGCTGAAAAAGCACCAGTTCACGAAGTTCTTCTAGACATGGCGGTAAGTAAGTTACCGGGACCTGTCGAAGCACAACCATACCGTGTACCAAATATTTGGACTGGAGATCTCGAATCGGAAATTGGTAAATCGATGATGAACTGCGATCCTGAAGCCGAATTAGCCATGATGATTACTAAAATCTGGATGGACCCGCACGCAGGTGAAGTTGCAGTAGGAAGAATTTATTCTGGAGCAATAGCACAAGGAGAGTCAGTTTATGCAATTGGCGCTTCCAAGCCAGAGCGTGTTCAACAAGTTAGTATGATGGTTGGCGGAGATAGAATCACCGTACCCAAAGTTGTAGCAGGTAATATTGCTGCGCTAACTGGAATCAGAACTGCCGCGGCTGGTGTCACATTATCACATGACAAAGATTTCACACCATTTGAAGCCATTCGTCACTACTCAGACCCTGTAGTTACAGTTGCAGTAGAGCCAAAGAGTATGAAAGACCTGCCAAAGTTCATTGATGCCCTTAGATCACTTGCTAAGTCAGATGCTTCATTACAAGTAACAACAAACCAAGAGACTGGAGAAGCATTACTTGCTGGAATGGGTGAGTTGCACTTGGAGATTACAGTTTATCGTATCGAAGAAGAACAGAATATCAAGGTCAGTGTGAGCCCACCTATTGTGGTTTACCGAGAAGGTATTCAAGGCAATAATCACAAACGCCCATTCGAAGGTAAATCACCAAACAGACACAACAGATTTTACTTTGAAATTGAACCACTACCAGTCAATGTAGTTGAGGTAATGAAGGCTGGAGATTTAGGAGATGGACCTGTTCGAAACAAAGATTCCAAAGAAGTTGGTAACAAATTCGGTGAACACGGTATGGACAAAGATTTGATGCGTAAAATATACGCAATCAAGGGTACTAACGTATTGGTTAATGACACTAAAGGTATTCAAAACCTGCACGAAACACGTGAATTGATTATTGAAGCATTCAATGAAGTATGTGTCAAAGGACCTATTGCTGATGAACCTGTTCAGGGTATGATGGTAAGATTAGTTGATGCAAAGTTGCACGAAGATGCGATTCACCGTGGACCTGCTCAAACCATTCCTGCCGTAAGAAACGGAATCAAGGGTGCAATGGTTCGAGCACGAACAATTATTCTAGAACCAATGCAAAAGGCGTTTGTTTCTGTACCAAATGACTGGCTTGGACAAGTCACTAGAGAAGTCACTAACAGAAGAGGTATAATTGAAGATATGCCATCTGATGGAGAAGTCACAACTGTTGTGGGAATTATTCCAATTGCTGAAACCTTCGGTTTCTCCAACGACATTCGAGCTGCATCACAAGGACGAGCGGTTTGGAATACTGAGAACCTCGGATTTGAACCACTACCACCTCAATTATTTGAGAAAGTTGTCGGCGAAATAAGAACTAGGAAAGGACTTAAGCCCGAACCAAATCCAGAATCATACTATTCTGATTGAGCAACATGTCTGCCAAAGTTACTGGCTTACACATCTCTAGCGGTGGGGTTCCAAAAACTCCAGTTCATTCACTTAGTGTTAGCACTAATGGTTGCCAGGGCGATGACCAAGATGACAAGAAACACCATGGCGGTAAAAATAAAGCGATTTGTTTGTTTCAGCAAGAAATATTGGATTCATTATCATCCAATGGACATCCCATTTACCCAGGTAGCACAGGAGAAAATATCCTGATAGAAGGAATTGAGATAGGTTCCATAGAAGTTGGTACATGTTTAAAGATTGGAGAGATAGAGATTACAGTTACTCAAGATGCACCGCCATGTAAGACGATTAGGAATTCATTTATCGATGGCGAATTTACCAAAATATCTCACCGCAAAAATACTAACTTCACCAGATGGTATGCAGCAGTAAAGTCAACCGGCAATGTCAATATTGGCGATAAGGTTGAGTTGATCAACTAATCCGTTTCAACTGATAATCAGTTAGTTCTCTTAGTGCTAAGATTGCGGGGGAATCGGGCAAACGGTCTAAACACGCATGGGCTTTAGAATGATACATCTCGGCTTTCTCTCTAGCATAATCCACTGAACCGATTTTATTTAAGGCAAGTAAGCCCAAATCTATTTCTTCTTGGGTTGCATCTTCACCTTTACCTAATACGGCCTTTAGATTGTCTAATTCACTAGAATCACTTTGGGAAAGAGCATGAATTACCATTAATGTTCTTTTACCTTGAGCTAAATCTGAACCTGCAGGCTTACCTAAGGTATCGGAATCTGAAAGAACATCGATTAAATCATCCATCAATTGGAAACAGAGCCCTACTGCCAGACCCCAATCAGCCATACATTGAATGGTTTCATCATCTGCTCCAGCCATCCGAGAACCTACTTCAGCACAAGTCAAAAACATCACAGCTGTTTTACCTTCTATCATTTCAAAATAATCTTCTTCAGATACAGCGATTCTATCTTCAAACTCAATATCTAATTGTTGGCCTTCACTTACTCTTCTGACCATCCAAGCCAAACGATTTACCATCGCTCCGACATCCTTGTGGTCTAGACCCTTTGCCCCAACTAATCTTTCAAAGGCAATGGCTAACATTGCATCTCCGGCATTTATCGCGGTTGGCAGTCCATACTCAATGTGAACTGCATTGAGTCCACGACGAGTGTCGTCATCATCCATAATATCGTCATGTACCAATGTGAAATTATGCACAATTTCGATTGCTGCACCAATATCAAGTAAACCAGAATGGGAATCTCCAACCGCTTTTCCAACTAGCCAAGGAAGGGTTGCCCTCAAGCGCTTTCCGCCACCTTCGATCAAATGCATCATTGCATCAGAAAGCCTAGAGTGCTTTGAAGCACACAGGCTGTCGGAAATTC
>QXXX01000041.1:13444-14489 GCA_009887195.1 Candidatus Poseidoniales archaeon
TTAGCATGTGTGAAACATCACCCATATCATGAATCAAATCATCTTTTAGTTTGGAAATGTTAGCCAAGTCACCTTGACTTGACCACCACTCTTCGGTCATTATTCTTGATGCTATACATCTAAACCATGGAGCGATTTCTCCATCTGACAAATCCTCGCTTACCAGCATAGATTCAAGTTCCTCTTCAGAAACCCATTTTACATCTGAAACTTCATTCTCATTGATGTTTAATTCCACATCTGCCTTAATTATTAGAATATGGTCAATTTCTCTTTCAATCCATTCATGATTCATCCTCGCAGAATACATCATTTTGGTGATAAAGTGAAAATCATCTGTTGAGATAGAATTTGGATCAATACCTAATTCTTGGTGTAATTTTCTTATTGCTGCTCGTTTTACTCCCATTGCATCAGTCAAGTCTCGTTCGCTTTCAGAGTAAAGCGGATGAGAGCAACAAGAATTTGCCCAAACGTTAGGAAATGTGACTTTGTGACTTGCTCTTTTTTGCAGCAACAACTTATTTTCTTGGTTGAATAGCAGGACACTGAATGCACGATGTAATTGTCCTGCTGTGTAATGTGCTGCTACCTTTGAAGCCATACCTGTTTCATTATCCAGTTCATCAACTGCAATAACTGCTTCAGACATCAAAGTTATTTGTTCTTCATCCGCTGAATTTTGTTGCAAAACCTGTTGCAACACAGTATCGATTTCTACCGACGGAACATCATCTATTTGGTATCCTGTCAAGTCATCACCATACATTGCACGAGAACTCGATAAATGAATAGTTCCCCTATCATATTACATTATTCAGTAAAAATTTGAGTGCCACGGGTTGAAATACCCTTACAGGCATCAAACAAACGTTGTGGTTTTTCTCCATTGATAATAAAAACGTCAACACCACTAGCTGCAACTTCAGAACCCCTTATTGCTTTTAGACCAATTCCCCCTGTAACATCAATCTCGCTATTGTGAACACCGCCATACTCGACACTGGGTGACCAACGTTCAATCAAATCACTTTCATCAGCCAAT
>QXXX01000041.1:14499-14769 GCA_009887195.1 Candidatus Poseidoniales archaeon
CCGCTTTAGAATACCGTCGACACCTTTCACTGCAAATATTAATCGCTTTACATTGGGAATATCTTGACATATTCTGACTACTAAATCATCACCAGAAAGAATACCGAAAACCCCTTCATCACAATCTACAATATCGCCGAAAGTAATCTCAACCGAATTATTATTATTGAATAATTTTGCAATGTTTCCATCAAAGTTGCTACCTGTGTTCCTAGCCCATTCATGGGGGGGTAATTTTGTAGTAGCAATACCCCTTTTCGAAAATGCATC
>QXXX01000042.1 GCA_009887195.1 Candidatus Poseidoniales archaeon
ACTCGGGCGTTTGGGACGCTTGGACCCAAGTTCAAATCTTGGTACGCCCACCATTTTACTGCTGCTCTGTCTTTGAGTGTACCCAAATTATGTGATAGCCAAATTGAGTTTTCACAAATTTCGTGGGTGTTTGATCAATATCTGTAGCCCAAACTGCTTTTTCGAAATCCACTGCCATTTGTCCCTCAACAAACTCACCTAGATCACCTTTTTTTGAACCACTTGGGCAATTAGAATATTTCTTAGCTAATTTTTTGAACATCCGTAAAGGGTTTCTAGCGCTAGCAATTTGTTCGATCAAATCCCTTGCCTCTGGTTTATGTCCAACAAGAATGTGCCTCACATGGGCACTGCGTGGTTTATTTCGCTTATCGTGCCTGCGCATTTTTCCTCAACTCTATTCTAGTTTTTACTGCCATTCTGTCAAAAACATGAGCAGCAGTCCAACTTATGCAAACCAGGAATATTATTCCGCTAGTACTATTGGCAATCTCCCGTTCTAAATCTGTGCTTATCGATGGTATAATGGCAATCCAACCAATCGAGTAGGCGACTAAAGAAAAGAGACTATGCGGTACAACATTACGATTGAATAACATTGTTAGACATCGCTTGTGGAGCATAATAAACATCATGATACCAACAGAAAACAAAAATCTTAACATCTTTAAATTAGACTTTTCCTCTCCATATATTGATTTCACTGGCACTTCCATTACCTCAAACGAGAGTTTAGACAATTCGATTAGCCAGTAGTTGGGGTACCCATATTTGCTCCATGATTTAGACCAGTTCCATTTTTCAAGAACTTGATGATTTGTCGCTGTATAACCACACTGAGGGTCATTAACAGGTATACCTGAGGCAAGTGTTGTTAAAAAAGCTAGAATTTGGCTAGCGAATCTTCTAATTGTTGGCATATTACCTAATCCTTCAGCATGAATAAATCTGTTACCTTTGACATAATCACACCTTTCTTCAACAATTGGGGTAATAATTTCACACATGTCTTTTGGGTCCATCTGCCCATCTCCTGCCATGACCACACTGACAAATGGCTTTGGACAACTTTTCAGCATTTCCATATGGCCTGCATCAATAGCGGCACCAACACCCTTTCCTTCGAGACGAATTATCCTCAAATTATAGGTTTGATTTAGATAATTCCCAGCCACCTTGGAAGTGCCATCTGAAGAGCCATCATCAACTACTACTACTGAATCTACAATAGTGGGGAGGGTTTCCAGTACTCCACCAATAAATAATTCCTCATCTTTTGCGGGGATGACTACACCTACATGCCATCCTTTGTGCATAGTGGGGCTAGATAGTCCATAGTCATCAAGATAACTTAACGGCGTCGAATAAAACTCGGAAAAATTGTGCGAAAGTACTCAAATCATACGCAGAGTATAAGTTCAATTGATTTGGTATGGTTACTGTGACTGAAGACAAGTTACGGGTAGTTTATGTCGGAAGAGACATTGAACTGAGGATAATTTCTTTGTTGGTTAGAGCACAAGAGATTTCTCAAGAAGTAGTTTTAGTTGACCTTGGTTCTAGTGACTCTACTATAGAACTGGCAGAAGACTTTGGTTGCCAAGTGCTAAATTATGGCAACCAACTAAACGCTTGTGATTTGGCCAAGTTTTTGTCCAATTCATCACTATCAGAGAATTATAATAGCTTAATAATCATGGTAACTCAAGAGTGGAAGCTGAGGGAATTGCCGGTTATTGTTAACAGGTCACGTGAAGCGTGGGATATCTATTTTTCATTTGTCAAAAGTGATACCGCAGAAAAAATTAACGAAGATGATTTGGTGATAGCTTCCCTAGGAATCAATCACCTTTTCCTATCATCCTCCGGATTGACCGGTTTAGCAAACTCTACTGAATTATCTACTGCGATGAACTTTTCATCAGACTACAAAGTACGGATTATCGAATCATCGGGTCAAGTAAATTTACCTCAAAGAGAATCACTCGCTACTGCATCTAGATTTGCACAGTTATTTTATTGGATGCTGGAAACTAAGCATCCGTTATTCTTATTTGGTATTCCAGGGATTGTATTATTCATTCTAGGTTACAAATTATCTGGTAATGTAGTAGATACATTTAGTGAATTAAACTCAGTTTCTATAGGCGTGACATTAACTACTATCGCTATGACCTTGATTGGACTTTTCGCTATGATGGTGGCTATTATTCTTTACATAATGGGTAAACAAGTTGAGCAAATTCAATCTCAATATAAATGGAATAAACTAGATGATAAAGTATCATAAGCAGGTGTGTATATGTCGGATTTTCGTTATTTAGTTTGTTTAGATATGGACCGTGTACTAGTTGACCATCTTTCAACTTGGCAATTTGTTTACGATAAATTAGGCATTTCAAATGACGAATCATTTGAACTTTACAATCAAGGTTTGTTAAATGAGTGGGATTGGATAAAATTGGATATTGCCTTGATAAAAAGTAGTATTAGGGACCGGAAAATTACTGATTCTGAATTACGCTCTTTGATGGAAGGGATGCCAATGATGAATAATTGGCATTTGTTAATCTCTGAATTAATCAAAGATGGTGCTAAGGTGGCAATCGTTTCAGGTGGTCTACAACAGACTGCTAGAGATATTGCGGCCCAGTTCCCTTCCAACTTGCCTTGGAGTAGAAGATGGGGCGGAATTGATCGGTTTACTGCTGAACGATATGGTAATGGTTTTGATACTAAATTATCAGTTTTCACTAATGGTTGGCTGCGTGGCAATCAATTATCCAACGGGATGTACGAATTAGATGATTTTGGACGATACCAAGTTCAGATGAATGGTAAAGGGGCAATTGTAAAAATGTTACAAAGGCGTTATAATATATCGAAAAATAAGACAATTTCTGTTGGTGACTCTGCTGGAGATATCGGGATGTTTCAAGAGGCGGATTTGGCGATATGTTTCAATCCATGGGATGAAAGGCCACTCAAGTATTGTGACGAAGTTATCGAAGAGAAGGATTTGGCATTAGTTTTGAACTTGATAAAAGCAAAAATGAATGATTAGGTGGTCATAAATTGGTAATTGATGGAATAGATTCAATCTCATCGTTTTGCCCCCATTGTGGATTTATGTTGGGAGTATTTATTCCAGGCATGGAATGTCCTATGTGCGGAGAGACCATCATTTGACTGAGCGTTGAACAGATACACCGTTACGTTTGACAAACTCTATGATCCGATTAATGGATTCGCTATCCAAATCTTCTGGCGATAGTACCCCTGAATTTGAAAACGTTGATTGGTTATTTGATTTATTCATTAGTTCGATAAAACACCCAACAGTGACTAAACCAGTGCTTCTTGCCATTGAACTAAAACCATCCTTGCCAGTATCAGATATTATCCACGTCACGGTTTGGTCAACATAATGTATGGCTATTTCCATCCAAGTGAACTCATCTCTCTGCTTATCGAATTTCCACGCCTCGAGTAACTCATCCTCGGTCAATTCTCCTGCTAGTTCAATCCACTTAGTGATATGTCCAGGCCACCTTATAGTGTACTCTTTCATATTTTTACTAAGGTTTGAAACTAGCAGACTTCTTAACCCGTCGGTTAGAAATGCTTCCATTTTCCCAAAACCATCTACCTCAATTGAATGTTTTTCAGTCAGTGCGGACACAGTTTTTATTTCCCCATCAACTAAAATTCTTGCTGGTCTAGTGTATTCTTCTATGACATCCGAGGGAGAGAATGGGGCCATGTATGACCATTTGTCATCTGGGGACTGGGGGTTGCCGCCGACTTTGATTGTGGCAGATAGAATATTTTCATTTTTTTCAAACTCTTTTTTAATTATCATGTTAGATAATCCGGGGGCGATTCCAACATCCCAAATCATCGTTGATGAGTATTTTTTGGCCAATGAGTTATGTTGACTTGGATCTTGTTCGGTAAATGCTAAATCAACAACATCCATGCCACCTTTAATCAATACGGAACGCATTTTTTCACCAATTCTTCCCGGCAGCATATTTACTGCAATACCTGCTTTGGGCATTTGGCTTAAGAGAGCAAACACATCTCCTTCTTGGAAACTAACTAGTGGGTTATTTTTAATTAAATCTGGAATCTCAAGGTCAATAACATGCACTTGGTAGCCTAGTTTGGTTAATTCAGTGATGACAAACTCGCCAACTAGTCCACTACCTAATGCAATTGCATCAACCATTTTACCAACTCAAGGAGTAATTCTTCGTGAATCTCTAGGGAATGGTATTACTTCTCTAATGTGGTCTGCACCAGTTAGCCAAGAGCATACTCTATCAACACCGAGTCCAAATCCACCATGTGGGACTCCACCGTAGGTTCTTGTGTCGATGTAAAATTGGTATGGCTCTCTTGGCGTGCCTTCTTCATCAATACGAGCAAGTATTTCTTCTTCAGACCATGTTCTTTCACCACCGCCGATAATTTCTCCATATCCTTCAGGAGCCAGTAGGTCATGACACAAAACGTAATTTTCGTCATCTGGGTCAACTCGATGATAAAATGGTTTGGCGATTTTTGGATAATGAGTTAGGAAATGGGGGACATCAAAGTCCTGAGTCAAAACCTTCTCCTTAGAGTAATCCAAATCTTGACCCCATTCAATTTCAACTCCCATGCCTTGTAGAGTTTCTACAGCTTCATCATATCTTATTCGAGGGAACTTTGAGTCTGCATAACGAGCAATAGTTTCTAGGTCTCTATCTAGTGATTCTAATTCTGCACTTCTTTCTTCCAATAATGTGGTGGCAATTTTTCTAACTACGCCTTCACCATAACTCATTATTTCTTGATTATTAGCCCATGCCACTTCCATTTCAGCATGCCAAAACTCAGTCAAATGTCTCCTAGTGCGAGATTTTTCAGCCCTAAATGAGGGAGCAATTGTGTAGAGTCTCTCGAGAGCAGGCATGGCAGCTTCAGCGTATAATTGCCATGACTGGGTAAGATAGGCTTTCCTCTCTGGATTCTTTTCGGTTGGAAAATATGGCACTTCAAAAAGTGTTGATCCACCTTCAACAGCTCCAGCAACAAAATTAGGCGCTTGATATTCAATGAAATCTTGGTTTCTAAAATATGAGTGAATTGCACCAAAAACAGAACTTCTAATTTTCAGCATCGTGGTCATCCTTGATGTGCGCAAATATAGGTGACGATTGTCTAATAGAAACTCTGTTTCTCCTCCGTCTGCTGCTGCCATTGCGGATTCGGTAATTGGGAACGGGGTCTTTGGATTGACAGGGCCAATAATTTCAACTGATTGAATTACAAGTTCATATCCGCCATCTGCCCTTTCATCAGGATTCACCATTCCATTGATTATGATTGATGATTCAATTAAAGCAGACTTTAATTGCTCAAACGCATCTTCTCCCAAAGTATCTTTTTTGCCAACACATTGTATGGCTCCAGTGGAGTCTCTAAGAACTAAAAAGCGGATTTTATTAGATCCGCGTGAACGCTTTACCCAACCCTTTAACTCAATATTTTGACCGTCAAATTTACCATTAAGTACATCCGAAATCCAAATTGTCTTCATATCCTCACCAATACTCCGTATAATGTCCGGTAATTGAAAGTCACGCTTCAAGTTACTAACTCAGATTCAAAATCACCGTTTGATTCTAGTTCTGATAGAAAACCTCAAACAAGTCATTAGCAAGCATATTTCATGCAGAAGGTGGTAGTCTATGCAATCGGCGGCAATGCATTGCAAAATCCATCATCGTCAAGATCGGGTGAAGCCGAGGAAACTCTAGCCAGAGTTATGAGTGATGTAGTTGACTTATTAGAATCAGGCTGGAATGTGATTCTAACTCATGGAAATGGGCCACAAGTAGGTCACTTGATGCAATTAGACCAAAAATTCTCGCACACTATGGATGATTGGGTTTCAGCAACACAAGGAATGATTGGTCACTCTTTAGCGTTGAATCTTGATTCTATTTTGATGAAGAGGCGGCGACCAGAAAGAACAGTTTGCATTATCACTAGAGTAGAGGTTGATGTCAATGACGTTGGATTCCAACTTCCAACAAAACCAGTTGGTCCTATTTTGTCTGATAGTGTGGTAATGACTGCTGACTGGGATATTGCAGAAACAGCCAACGGGCCAAGAAGGGTTGTTGCCAGTCCTTTACCCATGAATGTTTTAGATCTTGAAGTAATTAAAAAATTAGTCGAACTCAAAGCAGTAGTTATCTGTGGAGGTGGGGGAGGGATTCCAGTAGTGAAACAAGAAAACCACTATGTTGGTGTTCCTGCAGTAATTGATAAAGATCGCCTTTCGTCACTTATAGCAATAAAATTAAACGCCGATGCCTTGATAATTTCTACAGCTGTAGACTCTGTAAAAACAGGTTTTGGCACCGCAAAAGAACAATCTCACCGCATTCTTACACTTGACCAATGTGAAGATTACATGGCTCAAGGGGAGTTCCCAAAAGGTTCTATGGGGCCAAAGATCGGTAGTTTAATGGAAGCATGTTTACACAATCCTGCTCTTACCGCAATATTGTGCCAACCAGGCGATGCGTTGAAATCTCTTCGAGGGGAATCAGGAACAACAATAGTGTCTAAGTGAAACCACAGATTGATAAATCGATTGCTCTTGGTTTGTATTATGACAGCAATAGAAGCAAACGCACACTGTGATGGCCCATGTGGTGTATATGACCCAGCCAGCGCAAGAGTTGCAGCAGAAGCAGTACAATCAATGACTAAAAAGATGCTAACTCTAGCAGCCAATCACTCAACAGATTGTGGTTCGGCATCATACATCAATACCATGAGCAGGTATGCGGCAATCAAGGAAGAAGAAGCACACAAATGCAAAGAAGAATTATTGGTACTTTGGACTGACTTCTTCAAGCCACAACACTTGGAAGAAAATCCCGACATTCATACTATCTTCTGGCAAGCTGCCAAACTGTGCAGCGCATGTAAAGTCGAGGTGTCCTCAGAACATGCACAAGAACTTATGGACGCAGTCGAACAGATTCACCATATGTTCTGGAATGTAAAGGGACGCGATGTTCCTTGGATTCGCGCAAGTTGATTTTATGGAACAATTATCTGTCACCATTCGAGGTGATAGTATGTGGCCGACATTGAAAAATGGCGACATTATTAGTTGTAGAACTTACAATGGTGAAGTCTTAGTTCCAACACAAATCATCGTATTTCCTAGTCCATTTGATTCAACAAATATTATGATAAAGCGTATAAAGTCAGTTCAAGACGGCTTTTTGTTTGTTGAAGGTGATAATCCAGATCCAACTGCGAGTAGTGATTCACATAATTTTGGTAAAATCAAATCTTCCACTGTAATTGCTGTTTTCGGTTAGCGGGCCTGACGGGGTTCGAACCCGCGACCGACGGATTAAGAGTCCGTCGCTCTACCTGACTAAGCTACAGGCCCACTCCGCCCTGCCGCAGGTCGTATTTAATTTTTCATTGAAGAATCGTCTATTCAGCCAATCGTCCATTTTGGTTAACCAATAACTCCACGCCATCGTTATTTGCTAGAATTACTGCATCACACATTTCATTGAACAAACCAACTTGCACTACTCCTGCGATTTTTAGCACATCGATTTCAGTCTGACATGGGTTGTCCAGATTTGGCCCACAATGAGCATCAGCAATGTAATTGCCATTATCAGTAATTACCGGATTATCTCCTGACATTCGACAATTAACCCGGCAATCCAATAATCTAGCAAGTTGTCTAATTGTTGCCTCAAATGAAAACGGCGTAATTTCTATTGGCAGGGGAAATGCCCCTAACGTGTCTACTTGTTTTCTGTGATCAGCAACGACAACCATTGCTTTGGATTCTTGAGCGACTATCTTCTCTCTTAGTAAAGCAGCCCCTCCGCCTTTAATCAAATTAAATTCGGGATCGAATTCATCTGCCCCATCAATCACAATGTCCAAATGTGTACAATCAGACAATTCAACAAGAGGTATGCCGACTTCAATGGCCAGCTTTTGTGTTGCTAGTGATGTTGGCACCCCGACTATTTCCATACCTTCCTCTGCAATCATACGACCTAGTTCAATAACCGTATATTTGACGGTGGAACCAGTTCCTAAACCGACTTTCATACCTGAATTGACATATTTACAAGCCGCAATTCCGGCTTGCTGTTTGAGCAGTTCAACCTTGTCCATGGTTTGTGACTAATCAGCAGGCTATTGAGTATTGCGTATGGCTATTTTCATGATTTTATGGAGAAAGGTTTTGACCTGTGATATTTCGTAGAGTTCTCATGGGGAGCGCTGCGGGCGGCAAAGTTTTGGCTATCACAATGCTCTTGATATTTGCTGTCTCTACTCAAATCAATTATTTTGATAATCATGACGAAGTAATTATTGAAGAAATTATTACGAATCAAGCAACTCCACTTGGCCAGCCTACTACAGTTTCAATTGGCTCCTACCCTGACGGCGCAGTTGAGAAAGTATCAGTAGCAGTTCCAGATGGCCAAGTTGTCCAAACCATGAGTGTTGACATGGAGACTTCCAGTCTGTCTACTTCCACAGCCTATTCATTCACAGATGCTAGTGATTTTTCTAGTTCAACTTTATTTGAAGGTGTTAATGTAAATACCAGTTCTTTGTCATTATTACCTCAAGAATGGTCATGGGATTTTGAAAGTGGTTCATTTGGGCCAGAGTGGAGTCTTGGCGGAGTATCAAACTGGCTAATACAATCCACTAACCTTCTTTCAGGTTCTCAAACAGCCAAGGCTGGAACAATCACGAGTAATCAAGAAACAATCTTGACGCTAGATGTTTCAAACATACCAGCAGGCGCAGGCGAATTCATGTACCAAGTTTCCTCAGAAAGCGGATTTGATTACCTAGTATTCTGTATTGATAACACTGGGTGCACAAGATCAAGTGGCTATGATCAACGTTGGGCAGGTATTACTAGCGGCACACACAGCTTTACCATGGGAGCAAATGTTCAAACCTTAACTTGGAAATATGCCAAAGATGGTAGTGTTAATTCAGGTTCAGATACTGCTTGGATAGATGATATAACTATCACTCCAACAGGAGGTGCTGGAAATGGAATTGGTTCATGGACTTCTCCTGCTTTTGGGCCTTCACTAACCGGTCAAGGAGAGCCTAGGTCATATGGTTTCATGTATATGGATGCGTACGTGCCAGCAGATTCAAAGTTCGAATGGAGCCTTTTAGATGCATCAAATAACCAGATTTTGCCTGGTTTTAGTGGCCTTACCGTAACAGAAATGGACTTCGGAATAATTGATTGGAAAACCTATCCTTTAGTCAAAATGCAGATAGATATGGAAACCACCACAGGTTCACTACCAGTTGTCCACGGAATACATTTTGACGGACTGATAGAAGATGATTTTGATACAAATCCTACTACTAAAGGATGGCTAATGAGCGGAAGTGCATGGAGTTCAGGTCAGATTAGTGGTTCAGGTTCTCTACAGACAACAGAATATTACATGCGAGGAGGGTTTGTCGGGATAAAATCCCAATCTTATCTAACAGGTTCTGGACAGTTGCAGTACTCGCTTGATTCGGGTTCGAGTTGGAATCAATTGCCAAATAACACTCTTATTTCTTTTGATAAACCAAATTTTGATATTATGCTAAAGGTTGTAAGCAGCGGTAATAATTGGGTTTTAGAAAAATTATCTGTCGAAATGATTAGAACAAGTGTGGTAGAAGGATTAGAATTAGACATCGGACTTGATAATATTGCAGATTGGTCCATGGATAAGATCGGAATCGGAAAATTAGGATTACAGGACCGTCTTTCGGATGGGTCATTTTGGTCTGTAGAACAATCAACAGCCGCTTCGCCGGCAGAATTTTCCATTTACCTGCCTGTTTCTGGTATTGATAACTTTGAATTTGCAGTTGCTAGCCCAAACGCGACCTTTGTCAACCCATTCATGACAGTTTCCATGGGTTCACAAGATATTTTGACTAGTTCGTTAAATGATTTTTCATCACTAACGACAATCCGTATGACTCCATCTCAACTTTCCGACATCAATAATATGCTCTCACAGTCGCCTACAGGCGTTGATTTAAATGGATTTGATTTAGCAGAATTAACTATTAAATTAGGTTCTTCCACTACTGCAACAAATCTACATGCGGGTGGATTCATGGCAACCTATGATGGGGAATTAAATCTAGCCTTCTCAGGTTCTGATCCACTAATAATCGGCATTAACAGTGCCTTAATGAACACGATTGCCACCAATGGAGTTAGAGAAATCACAATTCCAGTTAGGATGGCAAGCACAGGTTCAATCAAAATAACCGTCAATTCTTTGACTTATTCACCTTCTATCAGTCCTGTTTCGGTCACCGTATCTAATGTTACAGACACATTTACTCCATCGATGAATTGGATTGATGTAAAAAGTACTTTTGATTTCTCAACTGTTGGTATATCAAACCCATATGATTATGCTAGGGCAAATTCGTGGTTGGTCGATTTTAATTTAATTGGTAAAGATAATTCAGCGCAATTGAGATGTTCAACACTAGCGTTGCCAATAATAGGTCCAGGAGTTAGCAGTTGTATAGAGAGTGGTATAGAACTGATTTGGTCAGACTTAGGTGCCAACGGGGCGGTAATGATGACAGACTCAGCGGCGCTGTTAGAAATAACTCACCGTTTCAAATTCCCGGTAGAATGGGATGATGAAGAATTCTTAACTGTCTCAACCAACTTAGTTTCTAGTTCTGGTCCAATGTTACCGGTAAGTAAATCATTTGGACTGGGTAATTCGCTGGGTGTTGAAAATGATATTTC
>QXXX01000043.1 GCA_009887195.1 Candidatus Poseidoniales archaeon
TGTAGGGAATTCATCTGACGCATCATCATATGAGTCTCCATCAGTATCTAAGCAGCCGTATTTTTCGATAATCATGCCATCTATTCTAACTTCCTTACTAGAATTACCAGGGACTAACGGACATGAATCCGGTTTGTTTGCTGGACTAGGATTGTCTCCAAAACCATCACCATCCATGTCATTCCATTGAGTACCGTCAGATGGTAGGGCATCAGCACCATCTTCAATTGACCATCCGTCATCCGGATCAGAATAGTAATCTAAATCATTATCAATACATCCAAACCGATCCTCATTGGAAAACCCAGCCACGTTTGGACAGGAATCCGGTAGTAAACCATCACTGTTGTCACCGTATCCGTCTGAATCTGTATCATTCCATTGAGATGGCTCAGATACAAATCGATCGCCCATTAAACCATTTGAGTTGTCGCCATAGCCATCTCCATCGGAGTCTATCCATTGCTCAGAGTTTAAGGGGAAAGCATCACCTTGTTGACCTTCAGAATTATCTCCATAACCGTCACCATCTGAGTCCAAATATTGTTCCTCATTCCCGGGAAACATATCGGGGTTATTACCAGTCAAATTATCGCCATAACCATCACCATCTGAATCGGTGTATTGTGTTGGGTCAAGAGGAAAATGATCGGATGAATCGCTATAACCATCTCCATCACCATCTAAATCATAATACATTATTTTGCCACTATTACCTTCATTGAATAAAATTGACATCTGTCCTGTAGGTTCTTTAAGCGCGTATTGTGAATCAATTGGTGTTGAGAAACTATCCAGCACAGAGTAAGTAGATTTGTCTATGAAATAGATATTATCATCACCATCAAAAACTGAGTATAATGAATTATCATAAGATTGGATACTAGTGATTTCACTGGAACCAATATCTAATGTTATGTGAGACCAAGAGTTGTTGACATCATAAATGTGCAACTTTCCAGCTCCGGACCCTGCAATTAATATTCCATCATTTGTTTCGTGTAGCGTAGTTATGTAAGAATTAGGCTCAGTATATCTTGATACTAAATTCCCTGCGTCATCATAAACGTGAATTTTAGCATCAAAAGCACCAAAAACTAGATTGCCATTTTCTAATATCTCAAAACATAAAAATCCTGAGGTGATACTACCTGTTTGTTGATTAGTTGGAACACCGTTTGAATATTCCTTGGCCCTTCTAAGCCCACTGTTATAGGCAACCCATAAGTCGCCATCCTGATCCCAATCTATTGAATCGGGAACTGACGCTAAAGTTGTATTTAATTGAACATTTTTATCTTCCAAACTAAACGTCAAGAATCCTGATTCGTGGATTACTGCCAACAATTTCTCTCCGGAGTCTAGTTTAGCATAACTTGAAGTCTAATTTAGATTAAAGGACCATAGTGGTGTTAATGTCCCTTGAGTGTGACTATTTACCGAAATATTGCCAATTGAAGTAAGCAATAATACGGTATTGTCTTCCAAAACATGAGTAAAAACAAACTCTTCTTTGCTATCAAAAGTAACACCTGATTCAACTAAATTATTTGTTGCACCAGCAATTGGAGAAGCAATGATGAATGATGATAATAAAGTCAAGCATACAAAAGCGGCCTTCCCCTTCATGGCTAAGCCAACTCATTACAGGATATGAAAACAGCGTTCTGTTGACAAGCGGATTTTAATCACTCATCAGATTCAAGGATTTGCCTTTTTACTGGTGTCAGCATGTGCTTAACAGGAGTCAGTTTGACAACATTAGATTCAACTTTTTCAAGTGGCACCATTGTTCTAGTAATCGGCGCTAGTGTTGTCGTCTCTTGATTTTCAGCAACTACTTCAAGTTCTTCAGTAACACTTTCTGGTTGTAATTCTTCCTCGATAGCCGGCTGAATTGCTGGTGTGCCAAGCTTCATGATTGGTTTAGGAAGAATTGCTGAAGTCGTAGGTTGTGCACTAGCAAGAGGTGATTTTATTGGTCTAACTAATGGAGAAGTAGGAATCAGCGGTTTAGCACTGGATTTTGGCGCACGCATACCTGACAAACCAATACCGGCCTTGGTTTCTTGATTCAAACCACCAAGAACACCTCGTAGTGGCCTGCCAGCAGTGGCACCAAGTGCAGATGTTTTAGCACCAAGAGTTGATGGATCTGGTAAAGTCATTGGTTGATTTCTGTCTTGGCCAGAAATTGATTGCATCCACATTTGGCGTTTTTCTGCTTTGGTATCCAAGTTTTGTAGTTCTTTGAATTCCTCTTGTCGAGTTTTGTATTCAGATTCATCAACATCGATTTCACCTTGAACTTGCTTCTCAACAGCTTCACGCATCTTGATTTCTGCAGTTTCTTTGAAATTATCCATCTTAGATGATAGGTTCTGCATTCTGTCTCTGATTTCTGCTCTCTTCAAACCTAATTGCGCTTCTATTTCTGCACGAATTAATGCCTCACGCTTCCTAATCTCGATGAGTGCTTTGTTACGCATAATCTCTTCGCGTTTGTCGAGTTGGCGGTCAAGTTGTGAAGCAACTTCCTCTTCTTTCCGTTGTTTGAACTCTTCAAGGCGGTCTTCCATGTTGACTTCCAGCTCAAGAGCAGTTTCTTCCTTGAGGAGTTCTAAGTGAGTCTCAAAGGTTAGACGTTCGTTACGTAATCCGGCATCAATTTCTGACATAATTGCCTTTCTTGCGGCGGATTCTCTAGATTGGAATTCTAATTCTAGGCGTTCTGCCCATTCGGTCTTCTTAGAATCATATTGTTCTTCAAGTTGGTCGCGAAGTTCGTTTTCACGTTCGTAGCGAAATCTTGCCAAGCGGTTTTGAATCTCACCTTCTCTAGAGTTACGATAACTAGTATATTCACTTTCCATTCGTTGCTCTAGTTCTACATCTATCTCTTGTTTGAGAGTCTTTGAGATATCGTCAACTGCTTTGGAGAAAGTAATATCGTACTTTTCTCTTAGCCTGGATTTCCTGTCAGACAATCTCTCAGTATGTCTTGCTTCAAGTTGTTTTTCAATTTCAATACGTAATTCATCTTTACGACGGGCGATGGCTAATTCAACATCCTCACGCATTTGTTCTTCTAGATCATTGGTTTCTTGACGTAATTGATGTTCAAGTTCAACTTGTATTTGTTGAGCAATGTCTTCTTCTAATCTTAGACTACGGCGGTCATATTCAGATTTAAGTCGGGCTTCTCGTTGCTTTAGCCGGGCCCTCAGTTGCTGTTCTAACCTAGTGCGAATCCCTCTACGTAACTGCTCTTCACGCTCGGACAATTTAGCCGAGTGGGTTTCTTCTAAGCGGTTTAATTCATGGGATTCCATTTCTTTGAATCGTGATTCCATTTCTGCACTAAGGTCAGACTCCATATCTCTTATGCTATGTTGAAGATGTTGATTAAATTCCAATGCAACGCGCTCTTTTTGAATTTCTAATCGTTGTTTGTGTTCTTTTTGCAGTTCAGACTCAATCTGTTGTTTAAGTCTATTTTTGTGTTCTTGAATCTTAACATCTTGTTCAATCTCAAATTGTTCTTGTAGACTCTCTATCTTTCGGTTTAACCTTACTTCGTATTCAGAACGAAGTCTACCTTCTTCTTGGACTATAGCTTCTTTTTCGAGGGTTGAAAGTTCAGTTTCCATTTGTTGGCGTAGTTCTTGCTCAAGAGAATCTAGTGTGAGTTCATGCTGCACTGCCAAATCCTTAGCCAGGGTATCTTGCATTGCAGTTACTCGCTCACTAATCGCTTGTTGCCGTAGCCTACGCTCACGGCGTATGTCAGATCTGAGGCGCTCTTCATTACGGAATCTTGCGCTAGTCATTTCGCTTTGACTTACTGATTGAGTGTGACTTCTGGTAAACTGAGACCTCAATGCCGATAAAGACATCTTATCGCCACTTTCTCGATTGCTGTGAGTCTTATCTAATGACCCTTCTTTCTTGCTATCGCTGGCGCTCATGGTACCCATCCGACTGTTTATCCACTTCTAATCATACATAAGGAGCGCGATAACTTAGCGACGGAAGACAGCGATTTCTCGAGGATTTTACAGTCTGCCAAAACTAAGAATTGATCAAAACTTTACCGTGAATTTTGTGTCACATGCTGGACAGTCAATCTCTCTCTTACCAGGCTTCTTTTTCATGCGCAAACTGCGGTCACAACTAGGGCATTGGATTTCCACCCTTGGAACATTTGGCTTTAGGACAAATTGACAGTTACAAGAAACACATTGTAAATTAGCCGGTCTTTCTCTTACTCCAACGATTAAGACTTTCTCGCACTCTGGGCAACTTACTTTCTCATCAGCCCACTTTTTTCTTGTGCCTTCGTGTTCTATCTTTACCTTCGCAGAACACATTGTGCATTGGACTTCGCCAAGTTCAGAGGGTAACATTTCGTTACATTTTGGACATGATAGCGCAGGAGGCGCAATTCTAGATTCTACTGATAATTCTTCACTCATACAATCACCTACTTTTCGCCAATAAGGGCAATCTTCTCAGGTACGAAATTCCAAGGAATATTCAATTCTATACCCAAATCTTCGGCTAATTTCTCCAACAACAATTTAGCGCCAACACGATCTCTTGATCCATCTAAAGAAATTACATGTGTGTTCTGGCCATCGACCTCAACTGATTCATGATTTGAAGTCATTTCAATTGAAGGTCGGTTAGAGATAGTTAGCAACTCTGGCATATCAACTACAGTTGCAACCTTCCACCATCGTGCTCGACCTTCGTCACGATGATTCTCTACCAAACCTAATGCTGCTAGTTTTTTCAGGTGGTGGTAGAGGTTGTAACGATCTACTTCGACTAAGTTTTGCAACTGTACTGTACTCATTTCAGGAGAATTACTCAACGAAATATACAGGTTTCTCCGAGTAGGATGAGCAAGAGCAGCGGTAATCGGGTCTGCTCTAACTCGACTCATCTCCGCACCGATTTGGAAGAGAGGCTTCTATTGTTTAAGATGTCGCGTGGTTTTGATTTGCTGGGTCAAGATTGCCCGCTGATTCAGGTTTAGAATAGTGCTCTTTCATTTGGATAAATACCTGCTTCGTATCCATCCACAGATTCTTAGTTGTAATCATTAGCATCGTGAGCATGCTACCTTTCCCAGCCAATCTAGCACCGTTGAATATAACCAATAATACGGACATTTCATGGATTAAGACACCTACCCATAACTGGTCATACATTTCATTTATCACCGCGATAACAAGTATAAAAGTAATCGATACTGAAAGAAAAATATTGCCGATTAAGGCGCGATTCATCTTAACTGCTAGGTCATGTAAATCGACTAACATCTTTGGATTATCTCCAGGGAACATAATATCTGCAGCTTCTAAATTTACTGATTCGCCAGTCCCAACAGCAACCCCAACATCAGCTACTGCTAAGGCTGCAGAGTCATTGAAGCCATCACCGACCATCATAGTTACGTGACTTTTCGACTTATCTTCAACCCACTGTACTTTGTCCTCTGGAGATAATGATCCTAAAGCAAATTGTTCGGGCAGCCCGACACTCTTAGCAAATGCATTTACTGAGGATTGCTGATCTCCAGAAATAATTTCAACACCTATCCCCCTATCAAGGAGTTTTTGTATCAACTCTTTACTACCATCTCTAGTATCATCGTGGATGAAGCTGAATAATGCAATAGCCTCGGACTCCTTAGCAAGAATACTGGCCCCGTAGCCTTGTTCTTTGGCCGTCATTATTGCTGAAGTGATTTCTGCTGAGATTATAATGCCATGGGATTCTGCCAAATCTGCTCGAATCAAAGACACCTCTTTACCGCTAGAAAAACCTTTCACTCCTGCTTCAATATCGGTGATTCCTGCAACAACAGAAGGCTTGATTGATTCTGATTCAAGATATTCTAGGATGGTAATGGCATAAGGATGAGATGAACGCTTTTCCAAGCCGCCTGCAAGGGCAATAGCCGCTTTCTTTTGACGGCCTTTAGCGATGGTAATATCACCTAATGTTGGTTTTCCTGAAGTCAAGGTTCCAGTTTTGTCTAACATTACATGATTTACCTTTGATAGACGCTCTAGGATATCTCCACCGCGCACTATAGCACCCATTCTGGAGGCTTTAGATAAGGCTGCAGCATGCGGCATTGCAGCTGCAAGTAATAATGCGCAAGGACACGCAACAACCCATAACAACAGAATAATTTTCCAATTATCTCTGGGGAACATGAGATACCAAACTACCAAAGCACCCACTAAAACCAATGGTACCCAAATAGCAGTGAATTGCTCAAGTTGATTTTGTATCGCTGGCTTTTTCTCCTTGAAACTATGAACTGCGTCGATTAAACCAGATAGCCTAGTCGCATCCCCAACGGCGGTAACTTCCACTAATACTGGTCCACGAGCAAGAATTAATCCTGCATGTAATTCATCACCGACCTCCACTTCAACTGGTACAGATTCACCTGTCAGTGGAGCTTTGTCAAGGGCACCAAAACCATCGATTATTTTTCCATCAGCAGGAATTAATTCACCACTGCGAATTTCAATTACATCGCCAATATTAACCAAATCTAAGGAAATTATCTCATGTTCTTCTGTGACTTTCCCGTGTTGGTTGAGATCAAGTGAAGTGGAAGATAACCCAGGTTTTGCAGAAACGACTAATGAGAAGGTTTTGATTTCCTCTACTTTAGTAAATTTTTTTGCGCTGGTTAGCAATCTACGCGCAGTTCTTGGTATCCTGTCAAGTCCACCTTGCATAGACTCGCGGGCATTCTCTAAGGCACTACTTTCCAAATGGGCTGCTATAGCAACTAAAATCACCACCATCAAGGCTTCTTCCCACATGCCAAGTATCGAAGCGCCAATTACAGCAATACTAGTTAGCACCTGAAAACCCATTTGCCTAGAAAGTAAACTAGCTAAGGCTTCATGAAACATTTGCAATCCACCAATTAAGACACCATAAGCCCCTATTATTCCCATTAAGATTGGCGACCATTGTAATAACTCACCGAGTAAAATTATGATTAAAATTGGTACTGCAACCGCACCACCAAATAAGCGCCATTGATCTGGACGAAGCCGCGTTGACAACGCCTCAGTAAACTTAGGCTGAACTCCTGTTACTTGCTTAATACTTCGGTCTCTAAGCGACAAGAGTGCTTTACTAGGTGCAGGAACTAACTGTAACAAAACTTCATCGTCCCTACTAATATCTACATCAAGCACGCTTGGCTGACGCATCATTAACCGTTTGACGTCTTTTACCGTGATATTATTTCGGTGTGCTATAGTTTTAGCATTAGTACCGCTAAGCAAATAAAATGGTGATTTTGGCGGATGACCCAGGGATTTTAGAACAGAGGAAACTTGTGACATCAGCCCTTTATCAAGATCTATGCTGAGTTTTATTTGCCCTGTTGTTGCTGAAATCTCTGGATTTGAAACCTGATCTAGATTGCTCAATGCTCGCATTGCTTTAGACGCACAGTCTGGACAATCCATGCCAGTAAGTGCCCATTCTACCGGATATACACCACCAGGCTGCTCAATCACTGTCGTGTCCAATATCTCAGCGTCTATGATCTCTGGTTGAGCGGGCTGTTTAGCTTTGGTCTTAGATGATTTTTTATTCGCTTTTTTGTTGTTCTGCTTTGCATCTTCATCCTCTAGATAAAGAAACGATTCTTGGTCATCTTTCTCCGCCATGTAACAACGTGAGGTTGGACATTGATGAATTATGTCATCAATATCAACCACAATCAAGGCGAATATTGATGAAAGAAACTTTCCACGCCTCGTATATGCAGTGGCTTCCCGACAACTGGAAGCCGAAGGTTGTCGCAGTCGATATTGATGGTACCTTGACCAATGAAAATAAACTCATTGAGCCATCGGTAATTGATGCATTACAACAACTTGAGAAAAGTGGCATTCCGGTGATTTTAGCAACTGGCAATGTTAGAGCAATTACCTACGGATTGTGGCGGTTTCTAAATTTAAGCGGGCCAATATGTTGTGAGAATGGTGGTGTGCTGTGGCATCCTGACTGGGGCGAGACAAAATACCGGGCTGATGGTAGTGAAGCGAAAGCTGCCGCTCAATGGTTAGCTACTCAAATAGAAGGCTTGAGTTGGCAAGGTATTGAAACCAATCAATGGCGAGAAAGTGAATGGTGCTTATTGCCAAACGAAGATTTAGCATTGATTGAGCAACTTATTGCTGATAGTAAATGGTCACACCTATCGGTTGTGAAAACCGGCTTTGCGATACATTTGATGGAGCCACAATTATCCAAAGGTTCCGGACTAAAAATTATCCTCGAAAAAATGGGGCTTAGTAGCGCTGATTTACTATGTGTTGGGGATGCGCCAAACGACCTATCGATGTTTGAGTTTGCCCACTGGTCAGTTGCGGTTGGTGGAGCCTTTGCTTACGTCACCAAGGCGGCTGATATCGCCTCACCTTACCCGCACGGCCAGACCATAAAACCACTAGTAGAGGCAATATTAAGCAGTGAAACTTGAAACACTTTCTACATACTAACAACTGAGGGATTATCTGTCAACTAATAGTGAAGAAAGCGATTATACTAAAATCACCATTGGAGTGATTATTGCTGTTTCAATCACGATTATAATGGTTGGATTAATAATCGATTTATTTGGTTCTGTTGATGATTCAGCATCCAGTTTCCAATCAAGCTCTTATTTGATACTTGCATGGCGACTATTGTGCTTATCAGTTGGTCTTTATGCCATATTTTTCATGTTCAAAGTTGGGGCTGGCAACATGCTAGTCGTAAGATTAGAAGACAACCAAGAGGTGTTACTTCACCCGGTTGGATTAGAAAAATTTGTCACCTTCAGTTCTTGGACATTGTTAGCCAATGTGCTATATTTTGCTGTGGCCAGTTTGTTACAACTGATGAATAATGGGGAGACAAGCGACATCGGCCTGTTGGGGACATTGCAAGTAATCTTATTTGTTGCTGGAATATCAATGGCTTTTCTAACCGCCACTGTTGTTCGTCATATAATCCTGCCAAACGAGGTAAGAATTGCGCGTGAGCATAGCCACTTATTCTTATTTCATGAACAAATAATGCACAACTTTGCCGCTATTTTTCTCGCAGTTGAAATGATCTTAGTTAGCCCAAACTTAGCCTCCGAATTCGCCTTGTTTGGTCTGTTTTTTGGCATAATTTATCTGAGCTTTGCTTACGTAAATGCGTATTATGGTGGTGGCTTCTTTGTCTATAGTTTCCTTCATCCAAAACCAAAGATTGCCCCCATATTTGCCGTTGGCTTGGCCAGTTCACTGGCTGTGTTTTACCTTGGATTATGGTTGGTCTCAGAAGTGCGGCAAACAAATATTTGGTTAAGCGGAATTACCATGATTGTATGGGTTCTCTTGGTTATTCAATTCAAGCCAGTTATGACGGAATTTGCTGATGATTAAAGTTGAATATTAGTGTAATACTAGCCAAATTATGCAGCCCGGAATTGACCCTGGAAAGCCGAGTCAAACTCAATTTTCGGGACAACCACAATACATCAACGAACAAATCCAACAAACCCAAGGGTTTTTCCCTCAACAACAAATAATTATCATCAATGCGAAATTCCAACCAAGTTTCAATTTCAGATATCTTTCTTACGCTATATTTGCTCTAGGCATAAGTGCATCTTTTATTCTATCAAACATGCGTACTGATAGTGATGCAGACCAATATATAGGATTCTTGGGTGAGGCATCTTGTTGTCTTTCGATAATTTTGACATTCGTTTTTGATGCAGTATTTTACAAAGGCAAAGCAGACTGGGAATCGACCACCGGACAATCTAACACAGGTTCAATAACTGGAATGATTTTTGATATTCTCTTTGCTGTTTTAGTGATTCTCTTTGGATTCATGTGGTTCATTGGTGATTAGAGCCAAGCATGGCGTCTGTATCGACCTACTGCAAGCCATCTGATGTAATAGAACAAATCATTGATTACCATTGAGTGAGAACTACAATTACTGTAACCGCAACTCCGATGTTGGCAATGAGGAGTTGTGTGGTGAAACTGGCCTGGGCTTTTTTTTCTTCTTCTTGCGCTAAAAGTTCTTCTAGCTCTTCTTTGCTTTCAACAACAATGGTTTTTACACCTTTTTTGGATGACGAAAGAGCATTAACCAAAAGAAAAAGCAGCATCCCTATAAGACAGATTGGAGCAAAAAAGATGGCGACAAAGATTGGACTTACTCCGGAATCTGCTCCTTCTCCTGCGGTTATCAAAAACCAAATTCCGATACCGACGGCTCCTACGAGGAAGAGGATGTTAGCGGTCCCCACATCCCCATTCGAGTCCTCAGACATACAGTGCCCCCCGTATACTGGTAGTTTGAAGGTTTCTAGCAAATGTCAATTAAACGACCCCATCTGATTAGGTGTCGTTTCAAAGGGTACCCTTTGCTTACCCATCAGAGCAGAGGGGGGCCCA
>QXXX01000044.1:0-2099 GCA_009887195.1 Candidatus Poseidoniales archaeon
ATCATAGTCCTCTCAATATAATCTGCTTGAGGAAGTTGGGTAAAGGTGAATGTTGAATCTGCTGAATCATCATGAGCAAAATTTGGCCAAACAACATCCCACAACACCAGCCATTCTGGCGGTGCTACACCAAAATCAACTGATTTTTCTGGATAATCAATAGCATCTGTGATTTCCTGCTCGGTTAATTCGCCAATAGCTAATCGGTGCAATGCCATAGCAGTCCTGCGCACTTGATTCCACAAGAATGCCTCACCAATGATTTCGAATCCAACTATTCTGCCGTCTACCTCCCAAGGAGTACAGGAGTAAATTTTTCTAATTGGGTTTTTACCTTCTTCAAGGCGGGCAAAGTTTCTAGCATCATAAGTTCCAACAAACAATTTCAACCACTCAGCGAACTTCCCAGTAGGGTCTGACCATCCTTGAATACCTTCAAGCCGATATCGATATATTCGATGTACCGCTAATCTCGGGTTCCAGTCATCTGCTACTTCTTTAACATCAAGAAATACTAGCCCATCGCACAATTGGTCATCAACAGCTCTAACCATCTTGCGCTTGTTCAAAGACTCCCACAGGCTCTTAGCGAGTTTTACTGTGCCACCATTTCTACGAACATTCACTCCAGCATCTGTTCTACTAGACAAGACTAAATTATGGCTGGTTTCTTTGGAATCCAGCCATTTTAATTTACGGAAAACACGTATCAATTCACCTTGTACTGTTTTAACATCTGGCTGAATTTGACTGCCGTGAAAATAGTGACCAATATATCCAATGGTAAATGCGAGGCGAACTCGCTCTGCCATCAAATCACTTATTCCTCGGTCAAAAGTTTAGCAGCTTCTTCAGGAGTATATCCTAGACCGCCAACAGACCACTGTATTGCTGACTTTATCCAAGGCATGACCATATTATTCGACTTTGTTGGGTCGATAACTTCGATAGCATCAACAAGATTTCTAGCTGCCATGTAAAGACGATCATCTGTCGGTATGTCAGCAAGTGCTAATCGTGTAGCATATCGCTGATATTCCTTTACTGCTGCAGGAATCCTTCGGCATTCAAGAGCAAAATCCGCAAAGTCAACGATATATTCATCGTTTTCTTCATCTAAATTCATGGCTTTTTTGTAAGCCATCATGATTTTACCGCCAGGAACCTTATCCTCTTGGGCTTCAACATTCAACATATTAGCAAACTCTGCATATGTGTGGTGTACAGCAGCAATATCCTTGTGCGCTTTGCACATATCGTCTAACATATTTACGGCACCTTCAAGGTCACCTTCGGCAAATTTTTCTATAGCAGGTTGTAGAACATCACTCATTATATCCTCTCCAATGAATTGGCCGGTGTGGTTTCAGTTATTGAATGACTCGCTTAGGTTCAATCTTCATCAGGGGATGACATTGAGTCTTTCAAATCGCTAAGCAGGTTAGACTGGCTGTGCTTTTTGTGCATTTCATTAAGCAACATCTTACACTTATCCCACTTGCGGATTGAGTAGAAGCAATGCTTAGGATCTGGCCGTACAGTTCTTATTGTGCGTTGATAGGTTATGATTCCAATAAATGAGCGCAACAGAGATTTTCTTGCCTTATCTGCAACGCTATCATCTGAGGAATCTGCTGAGCCAGGCATATTTACTGCTCCGGCAGCACCCATTGACTCATCAACAAGACCTACACCTGAATCTGTCAGAATTGACACGGTAGCATAACCAAACATGGTGCCTACTGGAGTTCTCTCAACAATAACTTCTGAAATTCTATCGAAGAGAATTCTGCGATGAGAGCGGGACAGTAAGAAACTATGTTCAAAAATAACCGCATCAGAAGTAATTGCGTAATGGAAACTATTCTGGTAATAAAATGTCATAAGAGCGAATATCGAAGAATAGACTAGTCCGAAAATGTAGTAATTGTAATCGAAATTAAACCATCCACCAATAGGCTCGTCTAAGAAAAACGTGATTTTTTCTAATAACTGATCGATTTGTATAATTAGCGGTGAAAATGAAACTAACAATAGCCAAAAGGAAACCCATCGACCCGATGTAGAAGTGTTTAACAACCGATTTAACTAAGTTATTG
>QXXX01000044.1:2109-10757 GCA_009887195.1 Candidatus Poseidoniales archaeon
TGCCAGCATAACCAAGGTAAAGCTGAAAAGATCTGAAAAACCCATCACACTATAAATCAAATCTAAAGCGAAATTTTCACTAGTCATATCATCTATTCTCGCAAACAATATGTGAACTCCTAAAACTAACGCACCTAAACCATACATGCCAATAAATGCGAACGTACTGGGTTTCTTTGTCAGGTGAATTTCTTCTCCTGGAATTAATCGGAATTTTTTGGCTAAGTTCTCGGTTTGTTGAGATTCTAACTCCTCACTAACCTTGACTTCATCCTGGGTTGCTTCTTCGGACATATTGTTCCCTCTAGTTTTTGATTGGGCCCTTATCCCACATGAATGTTGCCCCATCAAGAGTTGGTTTAATGCAAAATACCCCAAGAATGTTCAGCATTACCCCTAATCCAGTCATAATTTTTCTCAGTTCTAACACCAGTTTTGTCTGTGATAACTAATTTCCTGACCAATAATGGATATTCATTGTAGGTGAAATTAGAGACTAATCCACCAATTGTTGGTTGTTCAAAAGCCCAATGAGCGCGGTCTACTGCCTCCACATCTAGAGTAATAGTTGCATCATCACTCCACATATTGACTTTGAAACCCGGAAGCTTACTGCCAGGGTTGGCTCCATGTTCACCTTCCGTATTGTTAAGAGCATACTTTTCTACTCGAACGTTGGAAAACTTGAGGCTTTTTTGAGAGACTGCATCGTGAAATAGACCTCCTTGAGACAAACTCATGTGACCCAAGTCCCGTTTTTTCCAAGGCTTGTTATCTCTTGAGGATACCGTCATGCTCAAATGGGGTAAAAACCAGTCAATATATGAGCCATCACTCAGATGTAACATACCCCAGTACCACGGCACTGAGGGTGCTTGAACACAAACTTTCTGAAAATAAGCAGTCCCTGATATCTCTTTATCATCTAATTTACCTTCTACTTTACAACCATGTAAACGAAGTATATCATAACCCATATTCATTGCGTAAGTGGCTGTTGCGTGCCTTGCCGTGGACATCGGTTCATTCCATGGAGTTAGCGTAAATTCCATTTTACTAGGGACATTTTCATCATCGGGAAATTCATCCGTACTTAGGTTAAGCCAAAATTCGCTAAGGTCGCTCTTGAGTCCCATTGACATATCATCATCAGTCAGTGGGACTACTGCACCACCACCGCTCCCCACTGATTTGGAATCACCTGGCCAAGATGGGTGGTCATCACTAACAACAATCATTCGACACTTGTGCTTGATGTATGGTTCATACATTCGCTTACCGTCATACCACCAAGCACAGACCATGCCGTCAAGAGAAATACCTCCCTCGTCGTCAAATCCTGGTCGGCCTTTGGGTTCCCAATTAGTGCCACTAACACTGACCTTAGGGTTATCTTTAGTTGACCACAATACCATTAATTGTTTACCACTTGGATTGCCGTCTTCATCATCAAGCATCAATAGCCACCACCACCAATCCCAAGTTAGGTGATGTAGGGGTTCCCTTTCCTGCAGTTTCCACATCCTAGATAGATCGCCTGCAAACTTATCTAGTGAAGGCATCATTCTATTTCCTTCCCCTTAAACAAGGCTCCACCGATAAATAGCAAAACAATTGCTTGAATAAGTAAGACAACTGTGGCAATAATCATTGATAAGAAAGGACCAATATCACCTAAACCAGGAGTGGCAAAGAAATAATTCAATGCATCAGTTCCGATTAATTCCTCACGCTCAAACCCAAATGAATCACCAACCTCCACTGAATATCCTGAACTGATTAACAAGTCCATATCTGGCCAGATGATCATACTTGCTGAATCAACAATTACCATTGCCCATCCAACGATTGAAAAACGTAAAATTGGTGATTCAGGAACACCCATGGAGAGTAATGCCATACCTAATTCCCAAGCTGCAAATGGAATCGCTAAGACAATACCATATTTCCACATGGTTCCAAGGAAACAAAACAGCATACCATAGACTAATGTTGCTAACATGGCGGCAAATAATATCGCTAGCCAAATACCAAATTCAGAGAATCGGAAAAGCGAATCACCCGGCCCGGCAAAGCCAGTAACTATTGCTGAGATTAAAGTCAGCAGGATAAGGTAAGGCCAAACGATACCTATGTACCCAAGAACACGATACAAAAATACCTCAGTTCTCGCTATTGGCTTAGTAAGCATGTAGTGCATAGTTCCCGAAGTCATCTCGTCTCTAATCAGTCCAGTAGCCATAAATAATGGAATAAATATACTAATTATGAAGACGAAACCTAATTTCCCAATACCCAAAATAGATGCCCGATGTAGTGCTTCTTTGGCATACGCATCGTCATCTGGGTCCTCGTCGACAAATGCATCGCTTGAGTATCTCAGATTACCGTCTAAATCTCGTGACAATTCAATATCACAAGCAATCCCGTTATCGTTGGTATCTTTTTGTGAATCGGTATCTCTTGATCGACAGTCGCCGTCATCATCGTATCCAACGCTAACTGTTTGCGTACCAGAAGGGGACTGGTCCCAATCAAAATCGTCTTCATCTATCCATTTAGATGGGTCATCTGGAGGCACTGGAGGGTCAAATAAACCTGGATGTGATTGATCCGAAAAAGGATCCGTGCCGTACAATCTCTCTTGACCATCTGGATATAAATCACCATCAGAATCAGCTGAATCACCATCATTATCGATAGATTCGAAGTCTCTCTGCATGGCATCAACGTAAAACAGCATCAATAAACAAATTACAATCATACCCGTAACCAAGACTACCCAAGTAGAAATTTTAGTACGGTATTGCCTCATAGTAAATTCAGTAATTGCTGCGGCTTTCCTGTCCAAGGCTCTGAAAATCGTGTTGGTCTTATCAGCCATTACAATCGACTCCCGCTTGTTAAGTAGCCTAATATAGACTCTAGGTCATCATCAGGGTTGTCAATTGAGGTAACAGTGTGTCCACCATCAATGATTGCTTGAGGTAGTTTATTGTGGAAGTCACCCAAGTTGTGTGTTTGCACTGAAAGCACTGAATCACTTTGAAACAATATACCGTGAACGGATTGGATATCTATCACGCTTTTAGCCAAATCCTTAGGCTCTTGTGTACCGATTTCGATTCGGTGAGGAATATTATCTAGCCTCTCTCGGATTGCATGGAGATTACCAAGCGCCAATAATCTACCATGGTGAAGAATTACAATTTGTTCAGTAATACGCTCAATCTCACTCAGAATATGGCTGCTAACTATGACTGTTCTGCCCATTCTACCTAATTCTCTAATCACATTCATTATAGTCGTTCTAGCTAGAGGATCGCAACCTTGTAAAGGCTCATCTAGAATTATCAAGTCTGGATCATTAACCAAAGAGTGAGCGATCTTTGTTCGTTGACGCATACCTTTTGAGAATCTACCAATTTGTTTGTGGGCTACATCAGCCAAGCCAACGAAGTCCAGTACTCTATCTGCCTCTAATTTGGCTTCATCCCGAGTCAGTCCGTCTAATCGAGCAAATGTTGAGATGAAATCATGTGCAGTCATCCAATCATGCATCTTCTCTCCTTCGGGAACAAAACCAACCCGTGAATATGGCGCTGGATTCTTCCAAGGATTAGTACCAAACAAACGAACTTGACCAGAACTTGGCTTTAATTTCCCCATCAATATTTTGAACAGTGTTGATTTTCCTGCTCCATTCATGCCCAGAATACCGGTAACTCCCCCACTCAAAGCTAGAGTAATGCCACTTAGGGCATGAATTTTACCATATGTCTTTGACAAGTTTTCAATCAGTATGACTGGAGCTTCTTGTTCTGGAACCCATTCTTTGACTTCCGGTTGCCCTTCTTGATGGAAATCTGGCATCATTCTCTAGTCACCTCCATTGAAGCGACTCTAGATGACATAATATAAAGGAAAAAGGCATTCATCAACACGATTGAAGCAAAGGACCATGTCCAAGAATACTGATCATAAGTAGTCTGAGTTCCGATTAATGCTTGCCCTACATGAGCTAAACAATCATACGGAGAAAGTAGATACATGATGTCTCTTTCAAATAAATTTGATACTAAGATAGCCAGAGTTTTTGTTCCCAAAACAATCGCTACTAAGCCAATACCTGGGAAGAATTTACCACGGGACACACTGGACAAACCTAGTCCGATACTGGTGTAGGTGATAATCAACATTACACCACCAATAAATGCCGCAAGGAATAATGGGAAAGTATCGATAATCCAAGCCCATCCTCGGCCCATTGCGAGAATTTCTACGAAGTAATAAATCATCAGAGTGAACAATACGACAAATGCTTGAATCATTGCTACCGAGATATATTTCATCATTAAGTAGTCAAACCGGCTAATTGGACGAGAGAAATATAATGCTGAGGTCCCGTGATTCCGGTCCTCGGAAATCATCCCACCAACAAGTAATGCAGCAAGGATTGGGTAATACAAAACATTTCGAGGGAAGAATCCAAGAACGTGCCCATAGAGATTATCTCGGTTAACCCCCCACATAGCATGTAATTCAGGACTACCAATTAACGACGAAAGTAAGGTCAGGGCAACATCTCCAAGAGAAGCAATAAACACAAGCACCATGAATAGTTTTGTTGGCCAACCCCAAGGGCGATGGCCTTTGCGGAATATCCCCAATACATGATGTCTAAGTATAGCCCAATTGCGCATCCAACGTGGGTTTAGTGACCCATTCCATGGGCGATACACTTGTTCAAAGACGTACCCAACTGAGGCGCTATTTGTCGCCACTTGAGCAGTCGCCGCTTCGTCCCCATCACGTGACCCCCATGCTGCATCCATTCTACCTTGACCCGTAACTGGAGTACTTTCAGTAAAACTAACATCGGCACTAGCGGGATTTTCGGATGTAGTTTGTTCATCCATCACGACCCACCGCCCATATATCCAGGTGCGTCAACCTGCCTAGCGTGAACTGGACTGCGCAGCAAATCTTCGCTAGTTTTTATTTCATAGCCAAGGTTCTCCATAATCACAATGAATAAATCTTCTAGTGAAGCTTCATACTCATGCATGCGTCTTATTTGAGAACCCACTTCCGCTGCGCAGGCAAGTATCTTAGTTGTGACATCTTCACTTTCATGTAGAATCCTCATAATTCGACCCTCCCTTCTAACCACCAGACCAATAGACAGCATCTTTTCTTCTAGTTTAGAAGCATTACCCCATACATGAATTTCGATTTCTCGATCGATATCCTTCAAGTCAGCGATTTTTCCTTGGGCAGCGAGTTTCCCCTTGTGCAATAATACCATATTTTCACACACTCTTTCGACATCATCCATCAAATGCGATGCCATCATGACTGAGCGGTCACCAGCATTGACCATGTTTTGCATTGTATTGATCATAAATTCCCGGGCTACAGAGTCAAGCCCATTTGACGGTTCATCGGCAATAATTAATTCCGGGTCATGAATAATACTACACGCTAATTTAGTGGCTTGTTTCATACCGGTTGAAAAGCCACCTATCTCACGATATCTTTGTTCTCCAAGACCCACATATTGTAAAACTTCGTGGGCTCTTGACATCGCAACTGTAGGATTCATTCCGAGTAACTCTCCAGAGTATTTCACTTGATATATAGCTTCCATTTCAGGATTGAGTGCATCATATTCTGGCATGTAACCAATTCTTGAACGGATTGCCGGGCCTTCGGTTCTAATATCGTGCCCAAGTACTTGTCCTTCACCAGAAGTAGCTTGAATTAAACCAAGCATGGTCTTGAGAAAGGTAGACTTGCCAGCGCCATTGGGTCCAAGTAATCCAGTTGCCCCTTTTTTGACCTTAAGATTCAAGTTCTCCAAGGCCATATGAGGTCCATAAGACTTGCAAAGGTCCGTGGTATGGATGAGATACTCATAGTCAGACATAGGGTTCCCAAATCACTGAGGTAGCAGACGCCATTTGAATACTACGCCGTGATGACTCGGTTATTCCTCGGATTTTATTCCGTCACGAGTTTTCACGGCAACACCCTTTTTCATAACGGAAACCTCGTTTGCTGTACACTGAGAAACACCGTGCCCAATTAAATCACCAGACTCATTGCAAATAAGACAAGCTTCCCCGGGACGCAGCCACGGGTCACTGGCAATGGTAAATCCATGAAACACATTGCGGCCTTTGCGAACAAACGGTTCTGCATCGGAGTCTACGACTATTATCGCTAACCCTTCGCCAGAGTATGGATTGATATCAGTCGTACAGAATTGAGTTGGGAGAGGTCGTCTGCGACGGGAAAATAATTCAATTGCACCTGCATTATTAAGCGACAGACCTCCATCACCCAACCTAAAACTTGATAGGTGACTTCCCGATGATGAGAGGACATTTTTTATTCGCCCATATTTGTTGATGACAAAGGTTAAATTCGCTGATAATTCATGGGCAGTTGCATGATCGATGTTGAATAATACCGAGAATTTGTCAGCTGCTTTTAGTCGGTTCAACTGTAACCTTGCCACCTTAAAATCTTCATCACTACCAATAACCATCATACCGTCTTCAAAATCACAATTAAGGGTTAATCCAGCATCGATTATTTTCTCGTAAACCCTTGATTCTAGGTTGTCTGCCCGTAATTCAATAGGGATGATAGAACGACCACCTAGGCCTAGGGATTCTAGTTCTTGAGTAACAATTACCATATCCAATTTATTTTTCCAAATCCAATCTGGACCTTCAACATGACAAAACGGGTTCAAGTCCTCTAAACTGTAGGGCATTAATCCAATTGGAGTGCTAATTAGGATTTCTATACCCGGAACAAGATGGAGAAGTTTAGCCACAACCTTGTCACATTTATCTCTCCATGGACCTGAATCACCGTGGAATATAATCACCGTTTCACTGCCGATGCCAGTTACATCTCTTTGATGCCAGCGTTGAGCAAGGAAATTTTTGGCGGCGGTTATGTGGGGTCGATTTATTGTATCCACACCACCCCATTGCTCTCCGCCTTTACGTGGTGTCAATTGAGAATTAACCACCCATTGCCAACTATCTTCAAAGGAACCCAAACTGCTGTAATCTTTTGATGCAGTAGTTTCGTCTAATGGGATCTCATTGCTGACAAACTTGGTAAATGATGCAGTTGCAGGATTGGTTGAAAGCCATAAAAACGCATCTCTAAGCGCGGGGTGTTGGTGGCTTCTTTGCTCCACTAAACGCCATATATTACCATCTCTGACCGCTTGTCGACATCGAGCCAATTCAGCCAAAGTAATTTCCAAATTGTACTTAGCTAGTAATTTCATCCGCTCATCTTTGGGCATTTTTCTTACTAATTCTGGCGTAACCCCACTGATACATGGCATCATAATTGGCCATTCCATCAATCCTTCTAATTTCTCGGTACCCCATGGAGATAGAATTCTGCCATCTCTAGCAAATAAAGCATATGCGGCCGAATCGAATAGATCTGCTCCCAGAGCAATCGACATTGGAAACAACATTGGATGGCCGCAACCAAACATGTGCACTGGCCTGTTTGACGGCAGGAAAGGTAGGGTTGACAGCATAATTTTAGCATATTCCCGGTACCTTTGTTGCTCCATAACTGGGACAATACCGCCAATTGGGTGTACTGAAAAGTCAAATTTTGCCATTTCACTAGCAGATTTACGCCGTAAATCTGGAAACAATCCTCCTTGTATAGGGCCGTTCAACATAGTATCTTGTGATTTTTCTACACTTACTGGAGAACGTTCAATGGTTTCATCAACCGCTGATTTTACTTCCGAGTGTTTCATATCTGGTCGAGAAAATACATCCAGCATTGTTGCAATATCAACCCCGATTGAACGTTGAAATTCAACAATCTCTTCAACTCCAACCTCGACGTCGCCGTAAATGTATGATTGAAACGTTCCAGAGTCAGTCATGATTACCCCTGGATAATCTATCAACTCGTGCACACCATCAGCAATTGCTTTTTCCTTGAGACTGTCATGCTTCCAGATGATGTAAGAATTGGTAATTAGTGCCCCTATACCATATCTGTCCCACATTTCACGAGGTTCGATTGTTCGTATGTTTGGATTGATTACCGGAAGTAATGTTGGCGTTTCTAAAATCCCGTGTTTAGTATGAAGTTTACCCAATCGGGCTCTGCCATCCCGATTGGTGATTTCGAATAGACCCTCATCACCCTCTTTGCACGGATTTGGATTTGGTCTAGGCTCATTTGACCATACAGGCATGGTGCCCGCTGCGGACAACATGATTTGAATTCATCCATCAATACCATGGACTATGACAAATTAAACGAATTCTACATTCCCATGAGCAAGAATAAATTCCCTACCTAATTCGTCAAAAGTGTCTAGCAGATTTTTCGAGTACCTAATTCTGAGAACTTCATTATCGCCCTCTAAATCTGCCTTTATTCCGTCAAGAGTACCAGGGGCAGCTCCACAGGATAAACAAGCCCCTGTCAAGTCTAATATCAAATCTAATTGTGTAACACCATTGGTAGATTGTTCGTGGTATGATTGGACAGCAATACCTCCGCCGTGCCCGTCCAAGGCAGCCCTAACAGGGCCAAGTCTAGCGAGTAATGCAGGTACAAAGTCGTCACTTCCCACAACC
>QXXX01000045.1 GCA_009887195.1 Candidatus Poseidoniales archaeon
TAACAATAGCAACACGGTTTGGCCTTCCAGTTTCAACGACACATTCTATCATTGGTGGGATAATTGGAGTGGGGCTTGTTCTTGAGGTCGACCACAACACCTCTTACATCAACTGGGAAGTTGTTCAAAAAGTGGTGATGAGTTGGGTTGCAAGTCCTTTGATGGGTGGCCTAGTGGCATTCTTCTCTTATTGGATTATCAAGAAAACAATTTTGGATGCAGATAATCCGGAAAAGCGTTCTTTATGGTTAGCACCAATTCTAGCATTCCCAACTTTCTTTGTCTTGGGTCTTGCTCTACAATTCAAAGCACTCAAGGGATTCTTTTCAAAGGCCCAATCGAATGGATGGATCGAAGATAAGGGTGACTGGTTGCCGTTCAAGCCTGAAGACGGGGGCCCAGACGGAAGTTGGAATCCATTCATAGAAACTGCATGGTTTCCTGCGAATTCGCTTGTATTGGCAGCAATAATTGGAGCTATTGCGTCGTTTGGCCTTTACTTGATTCTAAGAAGAATCGACATCAATGAAGAGAGTAGAGGGTTCAAGGGTGTTGAGAGAATCTTCGTCTGGTTACAAATTATTACCGCAGCCTATGTTGCATTCGCACACGGTGCAAACGACCGTTCTAACGCAATTGGGCCTATGGCTGCTGTTTGGCAGGTATTATCCAATGATACTGGAATGTTGATGGAGAAGGCTCCAATTCCATTGTGGCTGGTCTTACTGGGTTCAGCAGGGATTGCAATTGGTGTAATGACTTGGGGGTGGAGAGTTATGGAAACTATCGGTAAGAAAATTACTGAAATCACTCCAACAAGAGGATTTGCCGCAGAATTTGGTGCCGCGACAACGATAATGATTTTCTCAATGCCGTTCCTAGCAGTACCGGTTTCGACAACCCATACTTTGGTTGGTGCAGTTGTTGGAGTAGGGCTTGCTGGTGGAGCTAAAGCAGTTGATTTCCGAGTGTTTGGCAAGATTGCCGCATCATGGGTCGCTAGCGTACCAGTTGCGGCTTTTGGAGCCGCAACGATTTATGTCATATCTGGCGGAGATAATCTGAAAATGATAATTTTACTTCCAATAGCATTCATCGCAGTAGCATTCGTTATGTGGCAAACCAGAGATGGTGAGATATACGTCGAAGAAGCTCTGTCTGATGCAGGGAAGAGCGAACAAAAAGCAGCAACACCTTTCGAACTATTCCATGAACACGCCCAAGCGGTTGAAGTTACCGTAGGACACATGCTAACTGCGGTTAACAAGGCAGCAGATGGTAAGGATGCTAGCAAGGAAATTAAAGCGACAATAGACGCTGAATTAGATGCCGATAACATCAAAGCAGAATTACGCAAGAGAATGTCGGAACAAGATATCAGATTGATGGTGTCTATGGATGATTTCTTACATATGCTAACTCGCCAAGACCGCATTGCCGACTATGCACAGAATGTTGCTGAACAAATAAGTTTCAGAGAATTATACAAAGACAAAAAGGCTAGAAAGATGCTAAAGGAAATGGCCGAGGTCGTTTCAGAGACTGTTTCGATGTATAAGGAAACAGCTGCAGCAATGCGTGACCTCTCTATTGGTGGGGAAACAAAGGCTGCCAAAGCAAAGGTTGCAGAATTGATCAAACAAGTCAATTTGAAAGAACATGAAGCTGATGAAGTTGAAGCAAAGGCTGCTGCACATGTATTCTCAACTGGAGACGATGATGCACTTGCTGCAATGCACATGTATCGAGTTCTGCAAAGAATGGATGATGTTGCAAACGCATGCGAGAAAGCGGCTAATGCTTTCTTACCTAGCCTGTCTAAGTAAGGCGGATGTTAATCTAAGGTGCCCTTATACGGTTCACATAGAGTAAAACATTCAATCGAAAGGGGAGTTTTTCAAACCGCTTAATGATACTAAACATTGTATCAATCAAGAATAATGTTCTCGTTATTGAGGGCATGGTGCCACAAACTGCAAAGCCTGACCAAGTTATACGCTGAACGTTCAACTCGGCTGACGATATTTACAACATCTAAACGAGCTGATTTGCCCCCCATTGTATCAGACTTAAGTGTCGATAGGGCATTGATTGCTATCTTATGTTCATCCTTTATTTTTCGCCAAATTATTCTTAATTCGTCTCCTGGAACCTCTTCTACTTCTGTGAAACACTTCGATGTCATATCGATTAATGCATTGAGTTGGTCGTGCATACCCAATACTGATTGAATAATTACTTCCGGCAGTTCAGAAGCGTTCTCATCAAGTGAACGATCAGAACGGGCAATATCTCTGGCGTGACGGATCAACCTTTCTATCGTATCAACGCTACGTAAATATGCTGCAACAATGCGTAAATCTTTCATTAATGGTTGATTCAAAGCAAGAATAAGTAGGAGATTGTTAGTCAAATCCCAGTTAACTTCTCTGGCATGTTGGCGTATTTTCTTTACTTCACTGTAAACTTCTGAATCTAATTTTGTAAAGGCTTCGATGGCATCAGTATATGCCATTTTTGCTTCTGCAAAGTATTCTTTTAATTCCGCTCTAACTTCTTCTATTCTACTATCTAATCCTGTCCTAATTGGCATAATTTCACCTCAACCAAATCTACCCGTTATGTATCGCTTAGTTAATTCATTATCTGGGTCTGAAAATATCTTATCTGTTTTATCAAACTCAACAAGTCTTCCAAGATACATAAATCCTGTATAATCACTAACTCTAGCAGCTTGTGACATTGAGTGTGTAACAATTACAACTGTGAAATCTTTTTTCAATTCCAGAATTAATTCTTCTATTGCGGCTGTGGCAATTGGATCAAGAGCACTGCATGGCTCGTCCATTAGAATAACATCGGGCTCTATTGCTATGGTTCTAGCGATACACAATCTTTGTTGTTGACCGCCAGAAAGAGCGGTTCCTAATTCGTGTTGGCGGTCTGAGACCTCTTTCCATATTGCAGCCCGCTTCAAACTTTTTTCAACTATTTTATCGAGTTCCTCTCGAGTCGGTTTAAAGTGTAATTTTACTCCATATCCTACGTTATCATAAATTGATTTGGGAAATGGATTTGGTCGTTGGAAAACCATGCCTACTTTCTTCCTAATTTCAACCAAATCTGCATCTTTGCCAGTTATCTCGACATCGTCCATAGTGATTTTACCATCATAATGGCATATTGGTATTAAATCATTCATTCGATTCATCATGCGCAATAATGTACTTTTCCCACAACCAGAAGGCCCTATCAAGGCGGTCACGCTATTCTTTGCAATAGGTAAAGATACGCCATACAATGCTTGCTTATCACCATACCATAGATCTAAATCTTCAATCATTAGTTTTCTATCATGTTCGATGTCTAAATCTCTAGTTGAGTCTGGTATCTCTTCAGTCTGTGCTTCGTTATTCATTAGTTTAGCCTCCTTCTAAAGTGCTGTCTCAATACAATCGCTATACTGTTCATAGCAACTAGTAATGCAATCAAAGAAATACTTGCTGCGGCAGCCATAGAGTGCCAAGCAGGGTCTGGTTCAGATGTCCAGAAATAAATTTGAATTGGTATCACTGTGAAATTTACATTGCCTCCAACAAGTCCTGCCAATGGCTCTGGGTCGAATACAATCATTGCTGTAGCGCCCACGACAACCAAAGGTGCCGCCTCTCCCATAATTCTAGACATTGCAAGAATACTACCTGTCATAATTCCAGGCATTGCTGAAGGCAATACGTGATCTTTTGTTACTTGCCATTGTGTACATCCAACGCCATAAGCTGATTCTCTTATACTCCTTGGAACGCTTCGAAGAGCTTCTTGACTGGCAAGAACTATAATTGGCATAGCCATTACTCCCATAGTCAATCCTGCTGCGAGAATAGATGGGCCAAGGCCCCAACCAATGCCACCTTGCTTAACGAAAATTGCCAGCCCAAACATACCAAATACGATAGAGGGGACCCCTGCTAAATTGGTTACAAGAGCTTGGATTAGCTTAGTTGTTTTTGTGGGATTAGCGTACTCTTCAAGATATATCGCTGCGCCGACAGAAATTGGAATTGCGGAAATCATGGCGATTAACATAACCCATATAGTTCCATAAAATGCTGCTCTTATTCCAGAAGAATATGGTGAGAATATATCTTGATATCTCTCGGTAAGGAATGGAATGTAAATCTCAAGTGGGATAAATAGTGTCGAAATTACCAGTAGCATATTACTCCACATGAGTAGTCCGTCGCGATTACTTATCGAATGTTTCAATCGAGATGTTTCCGAAAGTTCTCGCCCCGAGTGTAGTAATCTCTCAATGCCTTTGGTTAGCGACGTGCTCATTGTAGCGGATAAAATCCAACACAGTGCTGCAAGAATTGATGCAAGAGAATAATTGCCTGCAATAATAGTGACCAGCGCTAATGCATAGAATAGTCCCTTCAATTGGCGTTCCTTTCCGGTAAACTTCTGTATAAATCGAAGCATGCTAGGTTTGGGAAATCTAAATGTGACTACTAAGAAAATAAGAGTGCCATATCCAAGAATTTCTAATGGCTCAAAAACGATCCCTTCATCATATAATACGGCAACATCATACTCAATTACAAATGTAGACACAAGGGGTTTTCCCGTCTCATCTGCAGATGGCACAGGACCGGATTTTTGTTTAACTTCAACACTTTGCGGTAAAGTAGAGTAGATGTGAAATTTAGTTTTTCGGCCGACTTCAACAATCTCAGTGCTCAAACCAGATTCATTGAGATAAATATCTTCATACACGTCTCTTTGCGATATTACATTTATCTGTAGTTCGTGAACTTCATCCCCGTCATCCCAGGAAATCTCTAAAACAATAGGATCGGTTGTGAGTTCTCCACTAGAATCAATATTTGGATAATCCCATTCAAGCTCATAATCGCTTTCTGTAATGAATTCATTAGCCGGTGGTATTTCGCCGTTTTCACCATCAATGAAGGTTGGAGCAGCAATCTGCCAAACTAATATTGATAAGAAAAATAACCCTATTAGACCAGTAAAGGCCAAGCCTGAAGAGCCCATGGTTTCGGCAAAGTCTCTTAATTTGCGGTTTTTCTTTTGCAGCAGGTCGATATCTTTCATCAATAAGCCTCCCGATACGCTGCAAGTACTCGATTGCCGATTAGGTTTAGAGTTAAAGTGATAATAAACAAATACAAACCAACGGCGAAAATTGTCAAGTATCCAATTTCTCCAAAGGGCAAATCACCGCCAACTCTCTGAGCAATGTAAGCGGTCATCGTTTGTGCTGGAAGGAACATGTTGGAGGTAAATACCGCAACTGTTCCCACAGCAAGAGTTACTGCCATAGTTTCACCAACGGCTCTGCTCAAGGCTAAAATTATGCTAGCAATTATTCCAGAAAGAGATGCTTGAATCATCACTTTGAAGGTTGTCTCAATCTTAGTTGCTCCTAGCGCTAATGAGCCTTCTCTAAGTTCATTTGGTACTGCTCTCAAAGCATCCTCTGACATAGAAGCGATAAGTGGTAAAATCATGATTCCAACAACTATCGCCCCGTTTATTGGATTGAGTACATTGGGTGGCTGGTCAATCCATCCATTAGCATAGAAGTATTCGCCTAATTCAACCACCAATGGTCCGATGTAAATAAAGGCAAAGAAGCCATAAACTACTGAAGGAATACCAGCTAGTAATTCAAGAGTTGGTTTTACAATTGCCACTAGTCTTGGCGGAGCATATTCTGAAAGGTAAATAGCGCAACCTACTCCTAGTGGCACGGCAATAATCAATGCTCCAAACGCGACTTGAAGTGTTGTCAGTAGCAGGCTGTTTACCCCAAATGACATGTTTTCACAAAGTGCTCTTCGATCACTACAGGCCCCGGTTGGAGTCCATTGAGTAGTTAAGAAAAATTCTCCTAACGCGCCACCATAATTCATCGTTATGGATTTTGCAAGCGCAACCAAAAATAATCCGAGAGTAATGTTTTGCCACAATGTGCTTTCACTCACCTTCATACCATAGCGCTGCTTGTTTATTGCTGCAGCTAATCTGCGCCAAGTGATGAAGGCGAACAAAAATGAAATTCCGAGCAGTAACGAATTAATAAACAACAGTTGTATTACGATTCCTATGAATGCCAAGTAAATTACAAATTGTTTGGGAAACAAAATAGAATCAAACGGTGTTTCTTTTGTCGATACATACTTCGTTGTGGCCTTTTCAACTAAATATGCTAGCATAAATACTCCCGATGCTGCCCCAGCTCCAGAAAAAATTCCGCTAAAATCCCAATCGAATGTGAACCAGCCACGAGCGTCTGCAATCTCTGATAGAAAGGTGATTGTCTCGAATAACAATGTCTGAATAATTCCAAGAGTGATTAAAATTACCGACAAACTCATCACAAACAGAGTCACTCTTGCTCGGTTGTGTTTGAGGTAATCGAAATATGACATTTTATCGCCTCATATAGTGTCAAGTTGGTTGTGCATTAGCATGTTAAGAAGAATTTCGGCAAAATTGACACTGTAGGCACACAGCCTTCTTATTGATTCAGATATTCTAAATTCACATAGTAATCGTTCTGCTGAACCTTTACCAGTCCACAACTCATCTTCTTCATCTTCAATATTCTTTCTTAATTCTACTAGTCTAATCTTGGCGCTATGAATTATTTTTAGATCTTTAGTGTACATATTATGGACAATAATCTTTAGTTCTTTGGCCCACATAGGTATTGATGACAATGGCATTTCATTTGGCTTTATTTTGATAGCCTTCAAATTGTCATTGACCAAATTTGCTAACCTTGTAGCATGATCGCCCATTCTTTCTAAGATCCTAGCAATGTTTGCGTGCTCCATAGCTGTAAAGCGGTCGACTTCCAATTTCCTTTCAACTGAAGGAAATTGAAGTGAAGCAGCGACTTGTCTTTCAAGCAATAATCTCCTTGCATCAATTTGTCGTTCTCTTTCCTCAATATCGCTCAATAAATCAATTGGTTCTCCTAAAAGAACATCTAGAGAATCATTAACCAAACTTGATATCAATATATACATCCGATTTACTGAAACTTGAAGTCTTAGCTCTGCAGGGTTAAGAATTGAAATTATCCTTACTTCGTTTTCACCATCTATCTCAATTTCCATACCTCTTGTGTCTCGCAAAAATTCTCGTATATCAGATCGGGTTTTTCTCGATATTTTATCATTGCAAAATACTCTAATTATATCTGCTCCTGAGAGATAAGCCCCTATCATTAGGTCTTTGAGACCTTCCTTATGTTCACAACAATCGATGTTTGCGATTCTTTTTGTTACCCTGGATTGATTGGATGAAAGGCGTAAGTCGCCTGAAGATAATTCCTCTATACTTACCAAATCTCCTTTTTTCAACTGGTTCTCTTTTATCCAATTTTTAGGCAATGAAACAATTACAGTCGAGCCACCAGTAACTTGCAGTTTTCTAAACTCGGTACTATATTCACTCAACAGGCTTCCCTCTATATATTCCCAAATATATGAACAATACATAGAAGATGACAATATATTCAATATATCTATATAGAGATATATATCATATCATATTATCTATTGAAATTTACTATTGAACAGTTTGTATACGGCAGGCCAACAGGTGAACCTGAATGATTAAGAAATATGGAATAACTTTGATGATGACTTTAACAATACTAAGCGCAGGACTAGCAGGATGTATTGGTGGAGATGATGATAGTGAAGAAAAAACGATTAATATCGCTGGAAGCAGTACTGTGTATCCGGTTGCAAGCGCATGGGCTCAAGCCTACAGTGCTTCTAACGCCGATTATACCGTAACTGTTGCTGGTGGCGGATCTGGTGCTGGTGCATCCAAGGTTTGCAGTACAGATGCTGACTCTGTTCACATCGGCGATATGAGTAGAGATTGGAAATCTTCTGAAGCTACAGTTGGTGAAGATGGGTACACATTTTCTTGTTTGAGTTCTGATATTACCGTGACTCAACTAATTGTTGCTATTGACGGACTATCTGTTGTAGTCAAGAAAGGTGGTGCAGCAGACCAGTGCATTTCTGCTATGGGTGGATTATCTATGGCTCAATTGAGGTGGGTTTTCACCGATTGGTCTGAGGAAGACCTGGCAAATCACGAGAAAGGTGGATTAGATATGAATTCAACCACGCCAAGTAATGACGGAGATGGTGTTAGAGAATGGAGTGATCTTGATGACTCGAGCGCATGTCTAGATAATGAAATCAAACTATGGGGTGCAGACTCAGATTCTGGAACCTACGAGTACTTTGGAGAGCAAGTATTCTGTAAGAATTGTTTTGCTGACGCTGAACCAATTGCAGAAGGTTTTGACACTGTCAGAGGTTACCAAAATTCCGCTGACGACAATCAAATAGTAAACGGCATCAATAGTGATGAAAATGCAATAGGATACTTTGGTTATGCATACTATGAAGAAAATAGTAACACATTATCGGTTGCTGCAATCGCCAATAATGATACCCATGGAGTACAAGATGCGGGTAATGCAGTAACGCCAGAAACAAGCACTGTTGCAGACGGATCATATGCACCTCTATCGAGATTCATTTACATGAATGTCAACAACAACGATTGGGACTTAGTTCGTGATTTCATAACCTACGGATACTCTGACGAAGGAATGGACCACGTTTCAGATGTCGGTTATGTGGCACTACCAGCAGCAATGAATGCTGAGATGGTTGCAAGAATAGGTTGAAGCCTCCTCCTTACCTAAACGGTTGATTCGCCCCTCACTTTCGGGTGGGGGGCGTTTCTTCATTTATGCAAAGTTGGCGATTATCAAGGTGCTCAATTATAGCGCTAGTCACTCGTTTAACCTACGGATGTTTCAAGACCCCTAACTAGATTGGGCGGTGTGATGGTGTCCGATGATGGGGCATCTGACTCCAATGGTTTGGGAGCAGGTGTGGACGAGAAAGACGGTGGTCTAGCTCGTATCATTGGCGATATTTTTTCTGCTGATTCAGCAATGGTTGAGGCTAGTAAACCAAAATCGAACTTTAAGCCCAAAGGCATGTTTCTTGGCCATCGACGGGACAATCAGCAACCGATTGACATCCCCCCACAGGTGCTTGCTAGACACGCAGCAATGCTTGGTTCAACCGGTTCTGGAAAAACTGTTATGGCAAAGGCTCTGATTGAAGAGGCCGCTATTGCCAAAATCCCATCGCTGATAATTGATCCACAAGGAGATTTGGCTAGACTTGCATTAGGGATTGATGAGCAAGACCTAATCGACCAAGACGGTGATGTGGCAAGAGCAAGACAACTGCTTGATATGTGTGAAGTCCGCATTTGGACGCCATTGCGAAGCAAAGGTCTGCCGTTGTGTATTGATCCATTTAGGGCGCCTCCGGCCGATTTAGACCCAGAAGAAGCGATTACTGCTTGGGATATGGTTGCAGCTGGATTTACCAGTCTTGCCGGCTATGATGTTGAAAAGGCCCAAGGTAAAGTCATCAAACCATTCCTGTATGAAGTGTTAGTTGAAGGCACTAAACTTGGCCTTGATGTTGGTGATTTTAGAGCCTTAGCAAAGGTAGTACGTGAGCCGCATCACGAATTTATTCGCCAATTATACCCGCAGTGTTTTGTTGAAGAAGATGAAGAGGACAAATTGGATGTACCTACTTGGGAAGAGGTAATGATTGATTTTGGCTTGCCAGACTTTGAAGAACGCCTACCAAAAACAACTCGAAATGACCTAGCAAGACGGCTCTCTGCTTTCTCTTCTGGAGTGAACCAACTACTGTTTTCTAATGGCGTACCTATCGATATTGATTCATTTGTTGAACCGGCAATACCGGGTAAAGTGCCGTTGAATATTGTTTACCTAAATACCATTCAAGACGAGGCACAAAAGCAATATTTCGTGCAAGAATTATCCCGTGAATTATATGATTGGATGTTAACTCAACAACCGGCAGACGGGGAATTAAAACTGCTATTTTTCATGGATGAAGTAGCACCTTATTTACCGCCTCACCCGAGAAACCCGCCGGCAAAAGACCTTATCAAACTGATTTTCAAACAGGCAAGGAAATACGGTGTAGCTTGCGTTTTAGCAACACAAAATGTCAGCGATGTTGATTACAAAATTCTCGCCCAAGCCAATACTACCTTCATCGGCAGATTCACCCAACCACAAGATGTTGAGAAAGTAAGGCACTTGCTAAAGGAAAGCGGGGGGGACCTAGACTTGGTTGCACAACTGCCAACTTTGGGCCCTGGACAATTTCAAATGGTAGCACCAGACGTTGACCCCGCGCCAGTGCCGATTCAATGCCGTTGGTTGTATACTGACCACGGTGCACCGCTAAATGAAGACCAAGTTGAAGACATAATGTCAGATGAAATTAGAGCCTGGGCCAAGACTCGGTCGTCTGGTAAAAGCAAGAACCGGGGCGCTGGGGCGGCAAAAGCCGCGAGTCGAGGATCTTCGTGGAACAAATCAGATCTAAAGGATGAAATTGGTCTAGTTGAGGCTGCTAGAGTCAAATCGATTGGTGGCATGACTGCTGCTGCTCATGGAGTTGTTGATGATTCGGCATTCGAAGTTCGATTAATGGGTGGTCTTGCTGTGCTCAAAGATGGTCGTGACCCGCTTTATACGATGCAGGCGGCAGCAAATACCGCTTCGGTAATCGCCCTTGGCTGGACTTTAGTTGCGTTAATGTTAGCCTGGCGTGACCGAGATTTGGATTGGTGGTGGATTCTTGCTGGTGCTAGTATTTCTGCTGTAACAGGACTAGTAATAGCGCTTGAGGGTTTGCTATCTCATGATACTGAATTATTACGTAAATTGACAAAGTTTGCCAGGGTTTTCCAGTTATTCCTTGTTGCTTGGTTATGGATACTCGTCCTGTGGTCTGAATTTGGCGATCTAGACTTATTGGGTGGACAACCATTGTTAGAGGTCGTTGTTGTATGGGTATCGATTTTTGCGATTATTGAGTTTGTTAATCGATTTAGACTTGGCAAAATCAGATGGAATGGTGGTAGTGCCTTAGACAAGATTGTTGGTTTTTCTGCAGTGCTTACTGGGGCGCAGGTTACTGAAATGAAATCTAATTCAAGTCAAATAATGGCTGGTTTAAGGCTTTCAGTTCATTGTTTTACCTTAGTATGGCTGTGCATATTACTTACTCTATCTGGCGGCTTACTTCCTGAATCAAGTACAATTTCTTCTAATTGGGGCAGGCCCACTCTATGGTTGACCTCGCTGTACGGCCTAATTGTGGTTAGTGAATTATGGTTAAGAGCCAGAGGCCGGATGCCCGCTGAATATTGATTTTCGCTTGAGAGCCCCTCTTTGTTGGTTATTCATTTATATACCTAATAATGAAAAGCACAACTATGCAACCACAAGATGCACAAATGATGGGCCAAGTAGCCCCAGCCGGGGCCATGGGCCAACAAGTGATTATCGTACAGAATAAAAGCGGTGGACCGAAGGTTTTCGGTATCGTCGCAATTATACTCGGTGG
>QXXX01000046.1:0-1852 GCA_009887195.1 Candidatus Poseidoniales archaeon
GATGCGTGGTATGTGGGAGGAAACTGCTGTAGCTAACGGAAGATGGCTGAGAAATGGCCCTGCCTATCGCCGCTTTCAAAAGTTTGAAACCAAGGTCCTTAGAAAAGCGGATTCGGTTGTTTGTATTAGCGAGACTCTCAAGCGAGAGGCAATTTCTCGTGGGGTAGAGGGAGCTAAAATTACTGTGGTAACCAATGCAGTAGACTCTGATATAGCAGAAAATAATACCAAAGAGGAAACCTATGGAAATTCAGTAACAGCTCTCAATAAAGGTAAATCTACCAAGGTCATTGGCTATATTGGATCTCTTAGAGAAATGGAAGGCGTTGACCTTACTGCACAAGCAGTTGCCCAATTAAAATCAGTTGGCCATGATGTTCGATTATTTGTGCTAACCAGTCAAGCAGGTCAACTTGAATTAAAGCAATATTGTGATTCACTTGGACTAGATGACGATGCAGTAATTGTTGGCCCTGTACCGCATGAACAGGTCGGACCGTTTTATGACTTAATTGACATATTTGTCGTCAGCCGCCCTGATACAAGGGTAACCCGTTTAGTTACTCCCCTAAAACCGTTTGAAGCAATGGCGATGGGTAAGGCAGTAATTGCTTCGAAACTTCCAGCATTAGAAGAAATCATCGAGGATGGTAACACTGGTTTATTGTATGAACCTGGAAGTGTTGACTCATTATGCAATGCCATTTCATCTTGTATAAGTGAAGATGGTTTGGCTGAAAACCTTGGAGGCAATGCCAAAGAGTGGGTCATGAATAATCGTACTTGGAATTCAGTGGTAAAAAATTATCCGGAAGCTTATCAATTTGCAATTGATTCAATGAGGTGACATTAATGCGAGTATTAGTAACAGGTGGTGCGGGATTTATTGGCAGTAGTTTTGCAAAAAAAGCGAAACAACAAGGTTGGGATGTAACTATTTTCGATAACCTTTCAACCGGCCATAAATCAACAGTTGATGAGTTAGAAGAACTTGGAATCAGAGTGATAATTGGTGATATTAGAGATCGAGACTTATTGTCTAAAGAAACAGCAAATTGCACTGCAGTAGTGCACTTAGCAGCCCAGGTATCAGTGCCCCTATCGGTTGAAAAACCAGAAGAAACCAATGAAATAAACGTGCAAGGAACAGATAATGTGATTCAATCATGTTTTGACAATGATGTTCACAGATTAGTCGTTGCCTCAAGTGCGGCAGTTTACGGCAATGCCGATAATCTGCCGCTAAAAGAACAAGATGCTGGCCAGATTTTATCGCCATATGCTGAATCAAAATGGATTAATGAACAACAAATTTTGGAGGCTAGAAATAATGGTCTGAAAGCAACTGCATTAAGATTCTTTAACGTCTATGGAGTTGGTCAAAGGCCAGATGGAGCATATGCAGCAGTAGTTCCAAAATTTGTTGATATGATGGTAAATAAACAAGCTCCCAAAATTAATGGCGACGGGCTACATACTCGTGACTTCGTTCATGTTGATGATGTATGTAATGCGATATGGTCATTGATAGATGGCGAATGGAAAGCCCACAACCATCATGTTTACAATGTCGCAACCCAAACTAGAGTTACCTTACTAGATTTAATTGCAATAATCAATAATTCACTCACTCACGGGATGCCAAATTTCACACCACTAATACCAACACATGGTCCTGAAAGAGTGGGAGACATCCGTCATTCAATGGCAAGTATTGGCAGGATTAAGGAAACAATTCAGTGGACTCCAAAGATTGAATTTGAACACGGAATCAAGGAACTGGTTTTACAACGATTAAATTTGCAGAGTTGAGCGAAATGAATGTCATATGGTTTTCTGGCAGACAAATCAA
>QXXX01000046.1:1862-2654 GCA_009887195.1 Candidatus Poseidoniales archaeon
TCCCTGCTGGTTTAGATACTTAATTATTCTATCACGGCGAAAAAACCCCACAATTACAACTTGGCTATCATGGGAAAATAGATGACAATAGAAACTTAAAACAAATAATCGAAATCCACTCACGGTTAAACAAACTTGGTGTGGAAGCAAATCTCAATTTGCATGGTAGTGGTAATGCCGTAAAAGAGCTGAATAGAAGTCATTTTGATAGGTTTACTATCACGCAACCTCTTGACACCACAACTCTATCTGCAAAGTTATCATCGTATGATATTGGCTTTTTGCCAATGACCGATCAGAAGGTTTGGCGACTTGCCAGCCCGCTAAAAAGAGCAGAATATCTCGCAAGTGGAATGATAGTTGTTGGAATTGACCACACAGGCCACAGGATAGATGGTTCTGGTGAATGGCTGCGGTTGTATGAAGAAGAGAACTTCATTGAAGAGGCGGTAAAATTCATCGCTAGTTTAGAGGTTGCTAAACTGAGAGAATTACAAAACCAAGCCAGATTATTTGCTGAATCTAATCTCGATTGGTCACCTACTGTTGATCGACTTAGTAACTTGATTTTGATGCAGTCCAGCAGATCTACTGTGAACTCAAAATAACAATTAGCGGGCAGTCTGCAAATTTAATTATCAATAATATTAACGTACATCTGAGACCATTTCTGGTTAATTTCCCCTATCTGATGTGCGTTTATGTGCTCTGAATAATCTGCTTGCTTTACCTTGCTAACCGCTTTTACCCATTCATCCAAGTCTTCATGAGTAACTGATGTGACACAAGAAG
>QXXX01000047.1 GCA_009887195.1 Candidatus Poseidoniales archaeon
CGGGTGCTGTGGCAGGAGAATGCAGAGATTATATCGAGAAAAGAGTTGATGCAAATTTATGGGGTGAGAACCCAGTGTCCACATATACGCCAAATTCTCTGACTATGTCACAGCATCAAATTATTTCACAGCAAGGATTTGTTGTCCACGGAGATGCTAATTCACTTGGCTACACGGCATGGCATAATTCAACAGATATTCCAGCGGATTTATGGGATTGGTACAATTTAGGTCGTCGTGGTGGTAGTTTAGAGCAGGTAGTTGGTTCAGTGGACACAGTTAAGGACGCAGTTGAGGAAGGTGGTTTGGTAAATCTATACTGGATTGGCCGAGTTAACGAGGCGACAATTCGCCACGATTCCAAAATTGAAGACTACATCAGTGATGATGCAGATGCATGGTTGACTACATGGGGTCAAGCATGGTCCTACTGGGCTAAAGAGAAGTGTTATCAATTTGACCGTTCAGTAAGCGAAGTTGGTGAAAATTATGTTATCTCTTTCAAGTCACTTGCCACTGAGCAGTGTGAAAAACTACTTCCAGAGCGTTGGAATGTTCCAATTACCTGGATGTTGGACATTGAAAAATCTGCAATCATTTCAATATCTTCTGATGATGTACCATTAGAAGACATCACCAATTCAAGGCATACGGAAGAAGGTTACAGTCAATCACCGGATGGATATTTGCTGTTGAGCGTGATTGATGAACGGGAAGTGAAAATAACTGTGACAAATTCAACTTATGATGTGATGGGTATCACTGAATTTTGGAATAATCATTCTGCCGCAATTACCATTGCTGCTCATGAAACTACAGATTTATTCAAGTGGTCCAAGAGATTTGCCGATCAAGAGGATTTAGTTTTCACATGGTTGCTTAAACCGAGGCCAATAGATGCTGAAGCAACATGGATTCCCTATGTTGCTGTTGCAATAGGGTCAGGAGTTATTCTTAGTATGTTATTGATTCTCAAACGGGAAGGTATAGGTCCTTTGGCTGGTAAATGACATTATCCCTAATTGCCATTATCACTTGAATTATATCGAAGCCTTGATGACATAAAACAAATGAACACTAATTGCTGGGATTGCCATGGTTGCGGATAAAGTAAACATTGACCCATGGAGTAGTAACCAATCTACTGATTATTCTAGAATAATAGACCAGTTCGGATTATCAGATTTCTCTAATATTACCTTGCCAAATCCGTCACACCTTCATAGGCGTGGGATTGTTTTTGCTCATAGAGATCTCGATTTGGTTATCAATGCTCATAACTCAAACCAATCATTTGGTGTATTAACTGGATTAATGCCTAGTGGTCGGATGCACCTTGGTCATTCAATGGTTATTGAGCAGGTTAAGTGGTTTCAGCAACTTGGTGGTGACGTTACCATCGCAGTAGCTGATTTAGAGAGTCAAGCAACCAGAGGAGTTGGGCTGGCCAAAGGGAGACAAATAGCTTTGCAGGAATATGTAGCAAACTATGCTGCTTTGGGATTAGATCCAGAAAAAACCAATGTATATTTTCAATCTACAAGGTCAGTTGTCCAAAGGTTAGGGTTTCAGTTAGGTAAAAGAACGAACCTCAATGAATTTGAGTCGATATATGGTTTTAAGGGCGATACTAACTTAGCACATCTCCAAGCTCCAATGGTTCAAGTTGGTGACATATTGCATCCTCAGACAGAAGAATACGGTGGTTTAAGGCCAATAGTGGTCCCTGTTGGAGTAGATCAAGATCCTCACCTCAGATTAACTCGCGGTATTGCTGCTAAATCTAATTGGTTCAATGTGAACGACAACAACGGTCCTGGACTACTTGTTGGACTTTCAATACAAGATGAGAACGCTGAGATTCTTGGTCAACAGCCTAATGGTCGTATTGATCGGAATAAGGTCGCTGAGGTTTTCAAAAGAATGGTAACCAAATTATCCGAGTTAGGTTTTTCAGACATTAATTCTAATCCTAAGCAAGGTACTATTGTAATCCCAAGTGCGACACAACGAGATAAAGCCACAATCAGAATGAAATTATTAGAACTTGAACGCGAGTTAGGTGGCATGGGGCTACTTGCACCATCTTCTACGTACCATCATTTTGCGATTGGATTGACCGGTGATAAGATGAGTAGTAGTAAGCCTAAGACTACAATATTTCTAAATGACGATGTTGATACAATCAGCAAAAAAATACGCAAAGCCTACTCAGGTGGTCAATCAACAATCGAGGAGCATCGAAGATTAGGTGGTAATCCTGATGTTGATGTGGCATATCAGTACATGATGTATTTCTTTGAAGATGATGACAGTTATCTAGCAGAATTAAATTCGGATTACCGAAATGGTAAGATTCTTGCTGGAGAAATGAAACAAATCTGTGTGGATAAAGCCTCTGAGTGGATGGCAAACCACATAGAGTTACGTGACCAAACCAGTCATTTAGTTGGGGAATTCTTAGCAAATGATTCTAAATGATTATGCAGAAAAGACTGCTGGATCAGGTCCGGTTGGTAATACCGCAATTTCCTCATCAGTAAGCTCTCTTTCAACAGCAGATTCATCCAATATCATAGAATGGCCATGTGGGTCCAAAAATTCTAGAGTAATAGCAACGGTATTGTCTGAGCCCGCATTTTTCACATTAGAAATCAATAATTCTAACTGAACAATTTCCTTACTTGTTTGAGTTAAATCTACCTTGTTTCCTTGGACGAGTTGGTTTTCAACATCAGATTGTAGGCCACGAAGTACCGTATTCATTACTTCAAGAAATCTATTGAGCACACCCTCAACATTAGATACATAGCCTGTTGAACTGCTACCAGGATTGACTTGTAAATCTAGTTCAGGTATTCTGACAGTGCACGAACTTGACCTTACAATTCGAGATCTAAGCTGTGTTTCGTTGGTTATTGCTAATGTCCAACATCCTGCTTTTTTACCTTCAGCAGGAATAAAATCTGTTTGTTTCCATCCACAACTATGGCACATTACGGTGACTTGTGTGTGTTCACCAAAGTATGGGATTTCGTCTATGTGGGCAATCATAAACACATCACCTTCTTTGTGGCAAATAGGGCAGGGGATGTTTACAGGTGACTCTTGTATTACAATCGCCTCCTGCCTAATTCTTCTGCTGTGGCGGCAAACGCTTCCATTTCAACCCCTTTCAAACCTCGGCATCCAGGAGGTAGAAGCATTAGTCTCGTGTCGGTCAATTGAATGATTTGCCCTCCGAGGTCTCCTTCTATGAAAGTGTGCATTGAATTAAGCGCAGAATTAAATTCAGTATCTCGCTTGATTAAGCGACCTAATTCAACTATTGCAGCATGTCCATCAGATAGCCAATCAAGCAAAGTAGAGGTTCCGGTGATATCATTTAGCACTGCTCTATGGACTACTAGGCCTTTATCATCAGATTTTATCGGTGGATTTGGATACTTATTTCCTAAATTGTGAAAGATGAGTTCAGAAGGGACTTGATTAGTTTTTTTGGCAGTGTTCATACTCGGCATTTCAAAGGTGTTTAGAGTGTTATTTGACAGTGACTTTGTCTCCTCATTTTGTTTGATTAATTTGTCAGCTTTGGCAAGTTTGTCCAAATCTGGCATGCTTGGGAGTTTGATATCAGAAAAAGAATCCAGTGATGACTGGTGCGGGTCATCCTCCTTGTTCTTCTTCATGTGGTATGCGACAAGTCGTAAGCACAAGAATACTCGCATCGAAAAAGGAAGAATACGACCTATTTCTAGAGAAAATTTGTCTCACGATATTAATATTGAAATAGATTGGAGGTCAGCGCTTTATGCACCAATGTTCAAAAGGTGCCGACTTTAGGAGAGAATGATGATGATGGATAACAACGCAAACGTGCTAAAAACCGGAACCAGTACATTAGGTATAACTTTCAACGGAGGAGTCGTTGTTGGGGCAGACCATAGGGCTACAATGGGGCATTTCATTGCTAACAAATCAGTGCAAAAATTATTCCAAATAGGCAATAACCTTGCACTAACTACCGCTGGGCTAGTCGGTCATGCTCAATCTCTCTCAAGAACCCTAACTGCAGAAGTTGCCCTGTTTGAACTACGCAGACAGCAATCAATGACTGTCAAGGGAGCCGCAACTCTAACCGCAAACATACTCTCTGGCAGACCTCATTGGGTTCAACTCTTGATTGTTGGTGTTGATGAAGATGGGGGTCATGTATACTCAATTGACTCAGCAGGTGGTTCTATCCCCGATGTATATTGTGCAACAGGTTCGGGATCACCCTACATGTATGGTGTACTAGAGGATGGTTTCAAAAAGGATATGACTGAGACCGAAGCATTGAAACTTGCAGCCCGCGCCCTTCACGCATCAGGACAGCGAGATGCAGCCTCCGGGAACGGAATGGATCTTGCCGTCATAACCAAAAAAGATGGATTTGTTCTTCAAACTGAAGATCAGGTCAGTAAACTTCTTTCTTGATTTTTATTCCCGCAGTTTACTGCATTGTGTTCGACACATGTGTTGTGAGGTTGCGGATAAGCGGGTGGAAATGTGCGTCTCACATTCAAAGAACTGAAAGATGAAATAATTAAAATTGTACCAAAGTCAATTGAGTATAAAGTTGACTTAGAAGCAGGAAATATCGCTATTGTTACCAATGAACCAGAAAAGTTTGGTGGCGGCGACGGTCTTGTTGGTAAGATTGCAAAGAAAATTAAACGGAAAATAAAAATCCGCCCCGACCCAAGTATCGTAAAATCAGAACTAGATGCAAAGTCGATAATAGAATCTATAATTCCTGCAGAAGCAGAAATTTCCCATATCTATTTTGACAGTTGTTTCAGTGAAGTAATCATTCAGTGTAAGAATCCAGGTGAAGCAGTTGGTCGTAGAGGAGTTAACGTAAATGAGATTAGAACTAAATCTGGATGGATACCAATTGTTGAGAGAACACCTCCGCTATTGTCGAAAACCGTTCATGACATACGTGGCTACAGGCAGGTAAATGCTGAAGAAAGGCGTAAGTTATTGAAGAATTTTGGCTTGAATATACATCGGCCAAAGCGCCCAGGGTCAATGTGGGCTAGAGTAACTGCTCTTGGTTCATACCGAGAAGTAGGCAGGGCTTGTCACTTGGTAACCACTAACGAATCACGAATAATGATTGATGTAGGAGTGAATGTCGCTAATGATAATGATCCGATGCCATTTTTTAACGCTCCCGAAGCGTTACCAGTGGACAAACTCGACGCCGTGATTCTAACACATGCACATCTTGATCATGCTGGGATGCTACCAATTTTATTCAAATATGGTTACCGCGGTCCAGTCTACTGTACTCCTCCTACCCGGGATTTGATGTTGTTATTACAAACTGATTATCTTAAAATTGGTGGCACTGAAGGGAAACGGGCACCATATAGTATGGAAGATATCCGCACTTGTCAAAGACACGTTGTTGATGTCAATTGGGACGAAACTACAGATATCGCACCAGATGTTAAAATGACATTTTCCAATTCAGGTCACATCCTTGGTTCATCTGCAGTACATCTCCACATAGGTGATGGAAAGCATAACCTTCTGTTTAGCGGTGATCAGAAATACGAAAAATCTTGGTTATTCGATGCAGCTAATACTCGGTTCCCACGTGTTGAATCTCTTGTTTTGGAATCAACATATGGCTCGGAAGGTGACTACCAACCCTCAAGGCAAGAAGCAAATCAAGAATTGAAGGATATTGTCTCAAGAACTTTAAGTCGAGGTGGGAAAATGGTATTTCCAGTGTTTGCAGTAGGTCGAAGTCAAGAAGTTATGATTGCCATTGATGAGTTGTTTCGCTCTGGAACGGTTAAACCAGTTCCAGTCTGGCTGGATGGTATGATTCAAGAAGCCACAGCAATACATGCAGCCCATCCAAACTATCTGACCAATACCCTTCGTAAATCTCTGCTCAAAGATGACGGTGGCAACCCGTTTAGTAACGAATGGTTCCGACCAGTAAAAAGTCGTGATCTCAGAGAAAATATTCTAATGGACCCATCTCCTTGTATTGTGTTAGCGACATCAGGAATGATGAATGCAGGTCCCGTTGTGGAGTATTTCAAAAATTGGGCACATAGCAAAAGGAACTCCTTATGTTTCGTAGGTTACCAAGCAGAAGGGACCTTGGGCAGAAGATTGCAAAAAGGCTTCAGTGAAGTACCCATGGTTATCAATGGTCAAACAGAAATAGTCAAAGTCGGTTGTGAAATGGCAACAATTGATGGCTTTTCAGGACATTCAGATAGGAGACAACTACTGGAATTTGTTGAACAACTCAACCCGAAGCCCCGCAATATTATTTGTCATCACGGAGATTATCACAAGTGTAACGAATTGGGTCACACCCTAAGAGAACGTTACAAATGTAGAACTTACGCTCCAAAAAACTTGGAAACTATAAGGTTGCTATGATCACATAAGTGGTATGTCGATATCACTATCCAATGGGTTTGGTATCACTGATGCTTCATTTATTTCACCATCAGTTGAATTTGGTGTGGTATATTTCTCGATAACTCCGGGTGAGGAATGCTGATTGAAATCATTAGTACCGGTTTTTTCAAATAAATTCCAAAAAACCACGGTAATTGTGAGTACTAAAAAACTCAGAAAAACAACTGACGCAGAAGTAGTACCCTTCTGATATCCTAGAATTAATCCGATCCCGATGAGGGTTAATCCGACCAGCAAAATAACCTCTCGATATCTCGCAACCATGTGCTGGGATAACCATTTCATTCAAGAACCTCTTGCGACTGGTGTTGTTCATGAAGCCGGGAAGGGTGTCTCGAGGAAGTCAAGGTTGGTTGATGACTGCTGTTGCTCCATGGGGTGAAAATGCCGAAGACGCTTACGACCAAGGTCTAGTTGAATTGGGGCTTGGAGATACCAGATTAATTGAAGTGAAAGGTGCTATGCTACCGTTGAATTTTGAAGCAACACAACCACGACCACTGCCCATGGGGTCATTAGTTGAATGTCACATGGCAACTGCTTATTCTTACAACGGTTCTAGTGCGTGTGCCGGAGTTGCTTGGGCCTCTTGTATTACTCCTGAAGGTGATGAATGTGCAATAGTAGCAACCATTTCTACGGAAATGGACTATGAAGAAACAACGCTTTTGCTTAGGAGGAATCTTCAACGTAGATTAGCCTCTAGAGACTTAGAAGTAATCACATTTGATGTCGCAGTAGATGAAGTTACAGCCGGAGCAGAACATCACGGTGTTGCCATGGCTGCACTTATTTTACCAAATTCTCTCTCTGTTGGTGGTAGGCAATCTACTGGCCCAATTAGAGGCGGTTTGATGGTGCCAGAAGATAAAAAGCAGAAACGTGTTGATGTAAAAGCTCCTGCTGCTCCAGCATTAAGGCCGGGTAGTAAGAGAAATGGGACAGGTTCAGATTTTAGCCTTTGACAGTCATTTTCAATAACCACCGCCGGAATTCAAACTCATGGCAGATACTTGGAATGTGTTCAAATGTCTTGCTTGCAATAATTGCCATGGGAGGAAATCCACAGGTCATTCATGCCCACATTGTGGTCAACGGATTGCTGAATCAACACCTGTAGTAGAAAAAGCAGCCAATCCTAGTGAATTAAGGCGGAAAGTCATACTAGCAAACACACCTCCCGAACTTAGGGATGCATTATCAAAGCAATTGAACAAGGCAGAAAGTTTAGCCCAATCAACAACTGTGTTCAATCCTAAAAAAGGTCTTCAGATACTGCGTGATTCACTGGATCAAGAAAGTAAAATCTCACTGATGGCGGTTAAAAAAAGTTTCAAGAAGAAGGGATTTGAAAAATCAGTAACAGCTTTCTTGGAAATGGCCGAGGCTGAAGGATTAATTCTCCGTTTGGATGACGGATTATGGCAATTTCTTGAGTGAAGTTGATAACAGGGAAGTCGTGGCAAAACACAACGGGCGTATGGGTTAGTTTGGCCTATACTCGGGCGTTTGGGACGCTTGGACCC
>QXXX01000048.1 GCA_009887195.1 Candidatus Poseidoniales archaeon
GCTTCAGTAGCGTTCGAAAGTTGGATAATTATCGAATCTATTGCTTCGCTTCCAGTATATCCAAGTGTATCTCCTAAGGTCAAAGTAAACTCATCTGGCAGTCCGTTTAGTTGAATTGCATTTTGTTGACTTGGACTCTTGCCACCATAAGTAATTGACTGGATGGTATCACTTGCTTGATATGTTACATCATTTGAGGTTTGAATGATTTTTAACGTATCGGGACGATTAGAAATTCTTGCCGATTGAGTCGTAGCAGTGCTCTGATCACCATCCTGATGCTTAATATGGCCAATGAGGATTGGTTCTCCTGAAGTACCGGTAATCTCAAGCTCCCTAACATCGGTGTCTGGGTCAAATTCTTGAATAACGCTAGAAAGTCCTGACACTCGAATACTGATTGCAACTGGTACTAATGGTTTAATTGGTTGGCCGTCTCTGCCGATTACTAAGTCGATATTGGTGTCTTCGGCAATCAAAATGTGGTCCTGTTGGGCAATCACTGGATTATCACTACTTGAAAATGCCAATTCAACTAGGCCGATTTCAGCCGTTTCTCGAAGGTTACCACCAATGTTGCCTTTGACTTGGTCATAACAGTGGATATGTAATTTGCCACCATCAGAACCGGTTGTACTGACAATTAAATCCGGTAGAGAATTCACTATATCGCCAATATCTAAAGCGACTTGAACAACACTCAGCAAAGCATTGTCAAATATCTGAGCAATTGAATTTAGATTAGGATTGTCGTAGTTAACTCGGTCAATACCTGTTGGCGCAATAAGGAAACTACCCTCGACCAAAACTACCTCGGGTATATTCTCAACCATGAATTCTAACGACGAACGGTCAGTTGCCACGCCACCCCGCTCGAAAGTTGATTTGTATTCCAAACGGTCAATAGATTCTGAACCAACAATGGCAATCAGCGTATTGGGCGCCAATTCTTTAAGTGGGTTTACCGGCAATGTTGGGTCATCAACATTTTGTGTATTATCTCCGGAGAAATTCTTGATAGCAATGATTAGAGATAATCTTGATGGCACTTCTCCCGGTAAGTTGACTGAGCCTGGGGCTTCTCCAATCATGGTGAAAATTGAATTTATTTCTTCTTGGGGCATAGTTCCCGAAGGCAGACCGTGAATCCATACTCTAGCATCTGTTACGTTACCAAATGACGAATCCCCTTCTGGCACATTTTCTCGATCCTCAAAGTAATGGAGGTAAACATCTGAACCTTTATCTGAATATATTTCTACAGAATCAAAAGAGTTCTCGCCTAAGTTATCGTTTCTAATTGTTATGTCAACTTCTTCTGGCAATCTAGTGTCGCCCATCTCAGGGTGGAATCCTGCGTCTAAGTAACTCATCTCAAGAATCGGTGCAGATTGACCATCACCATTTCCATCAAACCGGATAAAGCCAACGCCAATGCCAAAACCACATTTATGTTCGTGGCTTGGCGCTTCATTATCGGCAATTGGGTCGTAGTAATTTTCATCTTGACAATTTGTTTGCAAGTTTGAACCTGGAGCATTAGGGTTGTTTATTTGAACAGAATAAGGGGCAGTTATCGATGTTAGTGACAATTGACTAGAATCGATAGTTCCGATTAGCAAAGATGCTAGGAATGTTACCAAATCTTGGGGAGCTACGCTGAATTCTATCTTTTCTATACCCACTCCAAGGGTAAATTCATGTGGTGGCTGAGTAAATCTAGTATCGATGACTATCGCATATGACTCTGAGTCATCTAAAGTAATGTCAAATGCTAAACCTTTCATTAGACTAATTTCAAGATTTTCTAATGAATCCCATAATGGGTCTGTTTGATCTAGCGCAGATACTTTCCACTGGAAGGTAGGATTAATCCACAATTTCTCAACTATCGGTATTATCCCTCCGCTTGTTTCAACGTCCCAACCCTCGCCTCGATTGAAGAGTCCTTCAATGGTCAAAGCGACTGATAAATCATCGGCTCCATCACCATCAATATCGATGAGGTTGGTGAATAAAAGTATTTGTCCATCAACAAATAATTCCCCGGTGAAGGTACCTTGTTCCCATGCTTCATAAGATGGACCATTGTCCTTTGAAGTGAAGTTAACGTAAACAGCATAAGTATTAATTCCAATAGCTAAAATGCTGCCTGGAGCAACATTATCGACGTTAAATAGTGTCTGAAACAGATTCCCGGGGAATCCATCTGGTTGTGTAGATGCGTCCATTAAAAATTCGTAAGGCCGAGGGTGGTCTGGCTCGAAAGATGTTGAATCACGCATTGTGACCCCATCAAGGAATGAATTTGATATTGCCAATGGGTCTTCTGGTAACAGTGTGCGCGCATTGGCATCAACTTGGGCAAGTGCGCCTTCTGCAGAACTCGCAGCAATTAGGGCCTCCCCATTCTCAGTTCTCATATTCAGTGTTTCCATCAATGAATCTAGGACGTCAAAATCATCTCTGGAGATAGTATTATCTGCAGCAACTGGGTGAGATATCGATAGTACCATCAATAAAATCAGCATTATTGCTGGTTTTCTTGGGTCGCCAGACTGAGGCAAACCCGGTCTTACCAACCTTAGCGTGCGCTCATCCATGCCCTTTGGTTGCATTCAACCTACGATAAACTATCCCCTCTAAGTTCATTCAATAGTCTAAACAGAAGGAGTTTTATTCAAACCGTAACATGAAATCCTTATTGCAGGAAGGGCAAGCTACGATAGCCTCGTCAACCTCAGGAATTCGAATTTTAAACGAAAAATCACATAGTGGGCAACTAACTTCCTTAATCGCTTCATCAATCACAACTGGCTCTATTTGCTTGTCGGGTTTGGAAACTTCTGGAACAATATCAATTTGACTCTTGACTTGGAAAGGCAATTCAATACCACCACTTACCACTTCTGTAACTGTCACAGGGTTATCTGGCTCGGTATTTGATGCGATTATTTCTTGATTTTCCTCTTCTTCAAACATTGCCAGTGCGTCAGAAGCAGCAGTATGTGTAGCAGCGTTGTATTGTGGTTGAGGAGTAGGTACGACGGCTGGAGCATAGGTATTTGCCGGAGGGGCAAATGCTGAACCGACATTAGACTGAGTTTGATCATTACCCCCATATATCGACTGATATTCTGCTTGGTGCATTTGTTCTTGTTGAGATTCTTTTGTCGTAAGTTGAATATCGGAGTCAAGACCGGCTATTTGCGGAGCATCGGCAAATATTGGGATTTTGGTGTTTTGTTTGACCATCGAAATATGTTGTTTAGCTTCCTCTTCTGATAAACCCCTTCCCTGAAGCAATTGTACGGCAATTCCGGTTTGCCACCTTCGAAAACCAATCATCGAAACCGCCATCACGACGACAAAGACAAATAGCGATATTACGACTATACCAAACATACTTGTAGGCTCTGCAGCACTTGTGACTTTAACAGAAAATGCATGTGAGTCAGAATTGCCAGATTGGTCAAATACTGTCACTACTATGTCTTTTGTGCCACTATTAGCAAAGCTAATTTCCACATCTGAACCAACAAAATCTGGGTCATCTGTGGCATCTCCATTGCCATCACTATCAAACGACGGGTTGAGGTCCCAATAATATTGTAATTGGTAGGATTGATCATAAGCATCAATTGCTGAAATGCTAAAACTTAGTGATTCATCTTCGACAATAGAGGTCGGCAACTGACTCTTTAGTTCAGCATTCAAGACAGGTATTGAAGAATCATCAACTACTATGTTAGCCGATGTTTGGCCAATGTTGCCTGAAACATCAGTTACTGTTAGATTAACAACATAATTACCAATATTAGGCCATGTTATTGACGCCGAATTGTTAGTATTGGAAAATACGCCACCCCACTGCCACAAACATCCAGCTATTTCTCCATCATCAGAGCTAGAACTACAACTAAAGGCAGTAGGGGTGTTAATTCCGGTCTTTAGGCCACCACTAAACGATTCTGCGCTGCTAGTTATTTGTGGAATTGGATTGACAATATCCAAGACGGTTGCTGAAAAATTCGTTGTTGCAACCTGTCCTGATTTTGAGATTAAGGTCAAGGTTATTTCTTTGGTGCCAATCGTATTCCATACTGCTTCTACTTGGAAACCTTGGCCCTCTTGATCATTAGTGAAAACTCCGTCACCATCTTCATCAACTGCTGAATCTAAATCCCAAGAAAGGGTGTCAATTTGTCCAAGTCTGTTTGGTGAATTATTAGCATCTAATGATAATGCTACTCCTATGGAAGTTTGTCCATTATTAGTGGAAGTGATTATTGGAATCACAACTGGGGCTAATTCCATTCTAACACTGATTCTTACGTCACTATCTCCAGCACCTCCACCTACAGGATTGTTGGTGTTGTCCACTATTAGTAGTAACTCTTGACCGTCTAGTTCTTGAGGAACAGTCCAAGTGTCAGAGTCAGATTCACCAATTGATTGTAAGTCTATTTCCGGAATAAATAATTGACCAATACCTTGTGAAATATACAAATCATGCATTGCTCTAGTCTGTAAGTAAACATCTGCTTGACCTTCTAATGGCCATGCTGTCACAACCATTGTCGTGCCAGCATCTAAACGAAGAGAGTCACCTAATAGCAAAGTTGCATAGTTATCACTGGCAACTGCTACAACGTCATGGAAAGGAGTCCAGTATGATTCCTCAATTTTGTCAAAAGTGATACCGATTTGGCTTTGTGAACCGCCCTGATCTCCTTGCCCATTGTCACCATCATGAGCGAGATTATCTAACACCATATACCATGTTTTAGGATTGATTGATGCTGGAACTTTCCAATGGAAACTATAGCCTCCAAGAGCGTCTTCAGTTGAGATTACCTGATTAAATTGTGTCCGATAGGATTGCCCCGCATCATAAGTTAAGATTTGATTTTGATCGAAGAATAACAAATCGATACCATCACTGATAATTGATATACTAACATCATAAACATCACCAGGCTGAAGTGCTCCAAGATCAACCTTTACGCACACTCCATCATCTACAGTTACCGTATTCAAAATATTACCAATTTGACGATCTAAACAATTTGGCACGTCTCGACCAGAGGGCTGGGCTATTGCTGCTGGTGCAAGTAAAATTACTACCAACATCATAGCAATGGTAGCACAACGCATATTGGGCTGTGTGGTGACATACACTTGAAATGAACGCTTTGATGAATCAACGACTCCAGCCGTTATCACGCCAATAAAGATGAGTTGTTAATCCATCATCGCCGATAATTAACCGGTCACCATCCCAAGCCGCAGTGACTTGAATATTAGTATTGGACAAGACTTCTTTGGCTTCCTCGATGGAATCATTTGGAACTTTGATACGAGCCCCATAATGAGTTAAAACAAGATGTTGGGCATTACATTTAACCGCAGTTCTTGCTGCTCCAGCTGCCGTACTGTGCAAATAATCCTCAGCATGCTGGCTCCAATCGTTGAGAAAGGTAGCTTCATGAATAAGTAAATTGCATTCAGATAGTTGTGTAATACCTGGCGCCATTTCTGAGGTATCACCTGAAATCACTGCTGAAATAGATTGAAAATTAGTGCCCCTAAATTGTTTGGCGTGTAGAGTTTTCCCGTTATGTAAAACGTCATCGCCAGCAGCTAATTGAGCCCGTTGTTCATCATTTAGACCTAGTTCAACTGCTCTCATCCGATCGAATTTGCCCGGTTTTTCTTTAGTCGATAATTTCCATGCACATGATGGAATAGTATGTACTGTGGATAAAGCATCGAGGCGATTGTTTCGCCATCCTTCTGGTTGGGGTTGGTTAGACAACTCGATTACCTTACCAGTACTAGTATCAAATTCCAACCACCTGTCGCCCTCCACATCTCCAAGAACCCACCTTACTTGATAGCCTAAATTTTCACTAGTGCCGCCTAATTTGTGCCAGAATTGAAACTGTAGAGATAAGTCTGAGTGCGGTACATCATCTGGCATGTTAGAATTTTCTAACAATGAGTCAACAACCTTACTTGAAGTAGGACCAATTATCAGTAAGGGTTGATTTCTGTTATCAAGGGACATTGACTGTAACCAAGGTAAAACTCCCCAAGTATGGTCCAGATGTCCATGGGTAAGACACAATACACTCACTTTACTTGATTTTAGATGATATGATTCGTGATTTTTCATGCGCTTTCTCTGAGTTGAAAACCGGCTTTGAAAACCTTCACCAGCATCTACAACAACAATCCCCTCATCACAAGAAATTAAACTACCACTTACCTGACGAATATTGGTCGGTCGTGCAGATGACGTACCTAAGACATGAACTTCCAGACCCATCTAATAGCCTCATTTGCTCATTGGTATTGGAGTTGGGGGAAACCAACGAAGTAGGACGATGTCGTTTACACCACGAACCCAGCGCCATGGAATTGCAACATTTATTCCTGCTTCTACTAATTCATGGTCAGTCTCCTTGACAAATAGGTGAGTGCATTTGATACCATCGGTATCGATTACCACATCATAGACAACGCCGAGTTTCTGTCCAGTCGGCAAGTAGACCTCCATACCTGCCAATCGAGAAACATTGTCTTCGCCCTGCGTCATGATGTGAACCAACCAGCCCTGTAGGCACCACAAAATAAAGAACACCGAAAACTTATGATGAAATAATCAATTTGCTGGGATGTGGGATTTTTCAAGAACTGCGTGGTGACAAATCATTATTAAGAACGGTTCGATGCAAAAAGTATGGCCAAGAAAGGTGTCTTGCTTATCAATGTTGGAACACCCGACGAGCCGACGGTAAAATCTGTGAGAGATTATCTTAGAGAATTCCTTCTAGACCCTGATGTTATTGATGCCCCATACTTAGTCCGTCAATTTCTAGTAAGAGGCATAATATTGCGAGTAAGGCCGAAGAAGATTGCTCCATTATATCAAAAAATTTGGATGGATGAAGGTTCCCCGCTAAGAGTATACTCTGACCGGATTACTAAATCATTAAATTCATCTAACGACGAAATTGAATTCGAATTTGCCATGCGTTATGGCAACCCCAGTATTCTGCATGGCTTAGAAAAATTACAATCCAAAGGTGTTGATGAATTGTTATTATTACCAATGTTTCCCCACTATGCTCAAGCAACTACTGAGTCTGCATTAAAGCATACTTACAAACAACTCAAAAAGATAAACTGGCAGCCAAATATAGTGGAAATGGGCCATTTTGAAACCGATGAAGAATATGTAGTACCTCTAGCAAAATCAATTGAAGCTGGATTACAAAAGGATACTCACTTATTATTTTCTTACCATGGTCTGCCAGTTTCCCACGTCAAACGGATAGACAAATCTAAGAATCACTGTCAGAAAGTAAACGACTGCTGCTCAATTGCCAGCGAAGCCAACTCACTTTGTTATGGCCATCATTGCATGAAAACTACTCAGACGGTTGTTGGATTATTAGGCCTAAAACCCGATCAGTGGTCGCTCAGCTTCCAAAGTCGCCTCGGACCTGTGAAATGGTTAGAGCCCTCAACTTTGGATAAGGTTGCCGAACTTGTTGAGCGAGGCGTCAAGAAATTGGCGATAGTAGCCCCTGCATTCTTGGCCGACGGGCTTGAGACTTTGGAAGAATTAGACATTGGAATTAGAGAACACTTCATTAGTTTAGGTGGAGAAGAACTAACAGTTATCAAATGCCTAAATGATGACGAAGACTGGATTAAAGGACTTGGTAACTTGATTAATAAAAAGTTCCAAGCAGTAGTTAGTGCTTAGAATAATTCTGCAACTCGCTCTGCTTCATCAACAACGTGAGTAATAGAAACCCCACTGACTGCCCAACCAACCATAGTAAAATCAGGCGACATAGCAGAAGTTTTTGACATATATCCTGGTTTGTAACGGGGGATTTTCCGCTCACCTATCTTGGTAAACAAGACTGGCTTTTCAGCAAGTAATTCCTCAGCACAGGCAAGCACCGATGAATCGTCCTTATCCCATCGACTATGTGGCACCATCAATCTAAACAAACGATGTCCAGCAGGGCTACGCTTTGATTGATGAATATCACTCTCATGTAAAATCCCACTTATTGGTAGTGATTTATTAGGAATTAGTGTGCCATAACCTAGTTTCACATGAGAGACTTGTTGGCCCTCATAACCTATGGCAAAAATAGACAATTCGGTGCTCTCAAAGTCTTCTTGCAAACCTGGTGCTGACCAAATAATCGAACTAATTGGAACATTATTATCGGCAGCTAATGACTTAGGAGATTGAGCATTATAATTGAGCATTATTTCTACATTAGGCATGCTTTGAAGACGTTCAATAAGCCCTTTTGTCAATGTGATCATACCGCCTTCTAGCGAGGCTATTGTCCCTTTTTTGGGAGTGAATAGTGGATATGACTTGGCAATTAGTGAGGCCAGTTTTGACTTTTTTATCGGAGGATTATCGCCAAATTTAGTCGCCGAAGGCATCAAAAAATCCGCATCAACATTTGATGCGGTATCATTGACAATACCCAAGGTTAACGCATCAGCAATCTGCTTATTGGGTATCAAATCTGCAACTGAATAACCACCATTTCTGACTAACTTGAGCGCTTTTCTTAATTTAAACGGACCGATTTTCAATAACGAAAAAAGGGACAACTTGTGCGGTTTATTACCTAGCAGAATCCATCTAGATTTGGCTTTTGGATTTGAGGTTTGAAATTTACTAGATAGTTGTAAATCATCAATTAATCGCCAAAATGCTGGGTGTGGGCGAGTGGCATTAACCGCTAGGTCACAAATCCACTCCTCCTCTTGCCATGTTCCAATTACTCCACCAAGTTTAGCTGATTTTTCAACCAATAAAATTGGCAACTCGGGGCGTTTTTCTGCGATACGCAGCGCACAACAAAGGCCCGATAAACCACCACCAACAATTATCAATTTCTCGGCCTTTGGCAAATCAGGATTCGTTAGTAAGGGGCGTCGCATTTCATCGCCATGACGAATCCAGTTTTGCAAATCTGCCATGATAACATCTCATTTTACTGATTTAACCAATCCTTGGGAGTACGCAAGTATTGCAATAATCTATCCTCTTCACTACCCACTTCAACTTCGTGACAATATTCCCATCTAGCAGTTAATGGCAGAGACATCAAAATGCTCTCAATCCTGCCATTAGTGGTCAAACCAAATGTCGTTCCACGATCATAAACTAGGTTAAATTCAACATATCTACCTCGGCGAATCTGTTGCCATTGTTTGTGTTCTTCACGATATGGTAAATCCTTACGGCGCATCAATATTGGAATATATGATTCGAGGAATGATTCTGCACAATCGGTAACAAAGGCAAAGCAGTCATCTCTGCTGGCTTTATTGATATCATCAAAAAACAGGCCACCAAGACCTCTTCTTTCTCCACGATGTTTGATATAAAAATAATCATCACACCATTGCTTGAAATGGTCGTAATCTGCAACATCATGACGGTCGCAAGAATCTTTGAGTATTTGGTGAAAGTGAATTGCATCTTCTTCAAACAAGTAACTTGGAGTTAAATCCGCTCCCCCACCAAACCACCAGCTACCTGGCTTGTTGCCTTCTCCCCGCTCAAAGTATCGATAATTGGCATGTACTGTTGGCGCCATTGGGTTTAATGGATGTAGTACTAGGCTTATTCCGGTAGCAAAAAAATCCAAATCAGCGCCTTTTAATTCATGACCACCGCCCATGCTTTTGGCTGCTTGAGGGCTTAACGTTCCATGGACAATACTAACATTGACACCGGCTTTCTCAAATACTTTACCACCAGAAAAAACTCGGCTTCTTCCACCACCGCCTTCTTCGCGAGTCCATTCATCTTGACGATATTCAACGCCATCAATTTCTCTTAACGCTTGGCAAATCTCGTCCTGTATGCGATGTACCATTTCGGCCATTTTTTGACGCATGGTCATTCACCTGCAATTTCTCTAAGTACAGTTTCAACACATTCTATTCTTGCCGAAGGGGCAAAGCCGTGACCAAGATTGAAGATATGTCCCGGCTTATCGCCCGCAGCTTTGAGGACTTCTCTAGTGGCTTGTTTTGCCATCTGCGTGGAGCCATGGAGGAGCGAAGGATCTAGATTTCCTTGGAAGGCAAATTTGTCGCCAAATTGCTGTCTGTTTTCAGCTAAATTATCGCGCCAATCTAGTGATACCGCATTTATGTCATATTCCCTAATTGCTGAATGTAGGTGTCCTGAGCCTTTTGCGTAATGAATTAGTGGGACATCATTACCAACTTTTTCCCTAAACACTTCGATAGTTCTAGCAGTAGCAGGCATGGCAAATTTACGATAATCCTCAGGCGATAATAATCCTGCCCAAGTATCGAATAATTGAACTCCATCTGCTCCACCATGGATTACTTGGTCGGCAAGTAAATCACCAACAATTTCACCCATCTTAAGTAGCATATTCGAGGCTTGTTCGGGGTTTGAATAGACCTTAGCACGGGCATTATGGAAATCTTTGTCGCCAGTTCCGCCAGATAGTAAATACATACAAATCGTCCAAGGACAGCCAACAAATCCTAGCCGAGCGATTGAATCGCCAACTTCTTCGCCAACTGCTTTAAGGCCATCAGCAGCCCAGGGTGCGTGTTTTCTGGCATTAAAATCAGTCCAATCATCAACATCAGAAAGAGAAAAATCACTGATTCTAATTCCACCACCATACTCGACATCATAACCGAGGCTTGGTAGTGGTGTGAGAATATCACTGAAAATAATCGCTGCATCGATTTTTTGATACCTTTCGATTGGCTGTAAGGTTATTTGGGTACATAGATCAACATCCATGCACCGCTCCCAGAAATTATGCTCTGCGGCTATTTTACGATATTCGGGAAGATGTCTGCCAGCTTGGCGCATAAACCATACTGGAGTTCTATCTACAGGTTGCAGGTTTAATGCTGAAACTATTCGCTCCTTGCCATTCATCCCTACCACTCCAAGACTTCCAATACTTCGTCCAAGGCTTGGGCCATACCAAGAATGTGTTGTTCCTCATGAACCGTTGCGATAAAACCGATTTCGTAGGCTGATGGGGCTAACATGTAGCCTTTTTCTAACAACCCTTTGTGAACATCAGAATATAATGCTCCAGCAGTCGATGGTATCAGGTCGGCTCTTGCGGGAGGTTGATTTGACCCTGGTGAAAACCAAAACAAACTCCCCCTCCTAACCAGACGCATTGGGTAGCCATGTTTAGCCAAAATAGGTTCAACAGCATTTTGTAATACTTGGCCTAGTGATTCTAATCGGTCATATGCCGCCTCGTCGAGTAAATCTAGCGTCATTATTCCTGCCGCCATTGCTAATGGATTACCGGACAATGTACCGGCTTGGTAAACTGGGCCAAGTGGCGAGAGTCGTTCCATAACTTCGCTTCGAGCACCATAGGCGCCGACTGGTAGCCCGCCGCCTATTACCTTACCAAGCGATGTGATATCGGGAGTAATTCCTGAAAGGTCACCGTAACTACCATCTTTGAATCTAAAGCCACTAATCACTTCATCAAATATTAACAAAGCACCATACTCATCACATAGTGACCTCAACTTGGCCAAGTACTCATGACGTTGGACCAACAAGCCATTGTTAGCAGGCAAAGGCTCGATTACTACTGCAGCAATATCTTCGCCATGTTCTTGGAATAGAAATTCTACTGCCTCTTCATCATCAAGTGGCGCAACTAGCGTAGTGGCAACCGTATCTTTGGGAATACCCGGGCTGCTGGCAATACCAAAGGTGGCAAGCCCGCTGCCGGAACTAACCATTAGTGAGTCTACATGGCCGTGGTAACAGCCTTCGAATTTAATCAATAGGTCTCTGCCAGTATAGCCTCTAGCGAGCCTAACTGCACTCATTACTGCTTCAGTCCCTGAAGAGACAAACCTAACTTTGTCCATGTATGGAAACCGTTGCTTTACTCGCTTAGCCAATTCTATCTCGCCGACGTGAGGAGCACCAAAAGAGGTACCGTTCTGCATCTTTTGATAGACCATTTCAATTATCTTTGGATGTGAATGACCGTGAACGAGTGGACCCCAAGACTGAACAAAGTCAACTAGCTCATTACCATCAACATCGGTGACAATGGCGCCAGAGGCTTTTTCAAAGTAGATCGGATTTCCATGCACCGATTTAAATGCCCTGACTGGTGAGTTAACCCCTCCTACCAAGTGGTGTAATGCCTCCTGGTGCAAGGTATCAGAATTGGTTCTTTGCATTGATTCACCTCAATTAAGCCAGTTTCCAGCCACAGCCTCGCGGGTGTGGTAACTAACTATCACGTCAGCCCCGGCCCTTTTGAAGGAGTGGAATATCTCACGAACCATTTTTGCCCTAGACTGTTCATCGGGAGTTGCTGCCATTACCATCGAATATTCACCGCTAACATTGTAGACAGCAACGGGTCTAGCAACAGCATCAGAAACTTGGCGAACTACATCGAGATAGGTTAACGCTGGTTTTACCATGATTATATCGGCCCCTTCTGCTTCATCACTAACTGCTTCAAGAATCGCCTCATCATAACCTGAGCGGATATCCATCTGATGACTACCTCGGTCGCCAAATGATGGTGCAGAAGATGCAGCATCCCTGAACGGGCCGTAAAATGCTGAGGCATATTTTACTGAATAAGATAAAATCCCTGTATTTGCCAAACCAGCTGCTTCAAGCGTTGATCGTATTGCTTTAACTCGACCATCCATCATGTCCGATGCTGAAACATAATCGGCGCCAGCCTCGGCGTGCGATTGAGCAATCTTACACAATTCCGGGATAGTGAGATCGTTGTCAATTTCATGATTGTGGACAATACCGCAGTGGCCATGGTCTGTGGCAGTACACAGGCAAACGTCTGTCATCAAAACAATATCCTTGCCGTACTTGGTTTTTAGTTGCATGACCGCTTGTTGCAGCGGCATGTCTTGACTAGAAGCCTTCGAGGCGGTAGAATCTTTGTCGTGAGAGTCAACTACTGGAAATAACATGTGAGCAGTAATTCCCATAGCCATGTCTTGGGCAATAGTAGAAAGTAATACATCAACCGATTGTCGATTGATACCAGGCATACTGGAAATTTCTTGGTCCACGCCGCTTCCAGCAACAACAAAATGTGGTTGAACTAAAGATGAAATTATGCTATGTCCAAAATTTAAATCACGTCTTGCTGGAGTCCAGCGATTAATTCTCGGTCTGATATTCATTTATTCACCCCTTGCTGATTCCCACCATTTAGCGATAAATTCGGCGGTTGGACCCTGTAACACTTCGACTGTTGAGTTTGCGAAATCTTGCAGTGATTCTATCTCCTCTTGTGATGCTTTGCCCATACACAGTATATTTTTAGGTATGGGTAAGTCATTTTCGACCCAAGCACGGGCAGAAGATGGAGAGGAGAGTAGCAATACATCGTTATCAGCAACTGGCATCTTGTCGACTTGCTTGGGTTGATTCTCATAGCCAACCCATGTTTTGACATTGAAACCTAATTCAGATAGGCCGTCAACAAAAGTTGTCGATGCGACGTTTGATCTTGGTATCATTAGAGTTATGTCGCGCTCAATTTTATTCTTGATAAACTCGGTAAGTTCGACTGAATCTCTGGATTTAGCACAAATTGATACCGTGACACCACGCATAAAACATGCTCTTGCAGTCCCTTCACCGATTGCTAGCCATTGAATACGATTCAAATCACCATTTGTTTTAGCCACTTCAATAGCACACTTAGCGGCAAATGGTGAGGTCAATACCAAATAAGGCCATTGCGAACGAGAGACGGAATCATCGATAAATTCACTTGGCCAATTATCAGCCTTAGGAATTAATTCGATCACCGGCTGATTCACGACGTTAATTCCGTCATTTTGTAAGATTCTTGCTAATCGATTTGAATTTAATGTGGAAATTAACTTCGGGCCATTATCAACTTGTTGAGTTGTGCTAATCTGGGCATTAGGTAAATTGATTTTCAGCTTGTTCAATGGACCGTGATATTTCATACTGTCAAATTTCAAACCTTGGCAAAATACTTCACGCCAGTTTTGCGGAGAAACCTGTATCGACACTTCATCTCCATCCACTTTAATGCCGGCAGGATACAGGCAACCGCCGCCTACCGAGGTCAATATTTCGCGCTCTTTACTTACATCATCTGCAGTTTTTTGGTGATTTAGTGCGGTTCTCAGATGGTTGAGCATATCTATATCTGCGGCTCGGCAGTGGACGGAAATGGCTCCTTGGCCCGGAGCAGTTGGCCACTGCTCGTCATTAATTCTTACCGCGCTAAATTCTAGAATCCAATCCTCTAAAGCGCCAATTTCATGTAACCTCAAAAGGCCAATCTCTGCCAAAACGATCGCATCAACCCTGCCTTGACGTAGTCTTTTCAATCTTGTTTCAACCTGTCCTCTTACGGCTATTGGGATAACGTCTGGCCGTTGTGATAAAATGAATGATTGTCTTCTCCCTGAAACCGTACCAACTGTCCCTGATTTAGGAATAACTGCTAGCGCTTCAAGTAGTGACGAAGTGTGATCGGTGTTGAATAAATCACCCAATGAGAGGTGATTTTTTGATTTGGGGAAAATAAGTAAATCATTGGTACAACCACGTTCAAGAAAGGCTAAATTCACGATATCATTTGAGATTTCTACTGGAACGTCTTTGCTAGAATGCACTGCTATGTCGATATTTCCAGCCATTAATTCGTTGTCTACTGCATGAATAAATTGTCCAACCGTTGATGCTAGGTCACCACCAAGAGATTTGTCTCCTTGTGAAGAAATTCCGACAATTTCAGTTTTACAACCATTATCGTGTAATATTTGGCGGACCTTATTGGCCTGCCACATTGCAAGTGTTGAGGTTCTAGTCCCGATTTTTATTTGGGTCAATGCGTAACCTCCGAAAGAGTTGACTTTTCATTGATGCGAATAATCGTCTCAGTCACATCACTAGCCACCCTCTTAAGAAGAGTTGGATTGATTGGTCTATCGGTTGATAATACCATATTGCCTAATTCATCGGTGGCAAAGGGCCCGTCTTGATTGCATAGCCAAGTGGCAATCTCTCGAGAAAAGGCTTCAAGTTGTGCCTCAGATTCAATAGCATGTTCATATTCCACCCATTGCTTAGATAATGATTCAAGTGTCTGATACATAAATGATCTAAATTTGGCCTGAGTTCTATCAGTCAATGCTGACATAAACCGTTGTTGAATATCGGTGATTATCAGTTCGCTTTTTTCGATGGTTGAGGAATAATCCCACTCGACGCCTAACTTATGGGCAATTTTGATCCAGTGGACCATTCCCATTAGGTCTTGATTAGCATCAACACCTGTTGAATCAATGGATGGAGGCCAAGAGAAATCCATTATCTTGGCTGGAGCAGTTGTTGGAATAGGGTTACTTGAATTATAGGTCGCAACTGTATTGCGGATTGTTGAGATTATCAATGATGGTTGGTGACCAAGTGCTTTCCACTCATCAAAGGTTTTCATTGATACTTTAGCAGCTATCTCTGGGTTACGGCTAGCGGATTCTTTAGGAGACCTAGAGATTACTGTGATGTCGGTTTGTCCTAAGTCTAGCAAGACCTCTACTGCCTTGCAGCCCATCTCGCCAAAGCCTAGTACTACTGAGACTGAGTGCGGGTTTTTTGAGACCACTTCCTCCAAAGCAGTTGTTGCAAGGTTAAGCATTGATTCGGTAGTTTTGTTGAAACCAAATTCCTTCCTAATTACCCTGTTGGCCGAAATAACGTGGTCAAAAAATGAACCGTTGATGTCGCTGGTTAGACCATGCTTACGGTGCCAAGTAACAGATCCTCTGAATTGAGACATGACTTGTAATTCACCAATCATAAAAGAATCTAATCCGCTGCAAACTTTGACTAACTGGCGCCAAACATCAATCCCAGTAAAGCGGTCAAATGGTGCACTGTCAAGGGAAGTATTGGCTAGAACACTAGATTCCAATTTATCGCAATCAACGCCAAACCCAACATAAACTACTCTATTACAAGTAGATAATTCAAACAGGTCAGCTCCAAGATTATCTCGAATTTTTTTAATAAATTCTAATCGTTGTTTCTTTGAAAGCCCTTCAGTTGTCAAATATTTGACATGTTCGACATTGTTGGAGTCAAGCTTCATTGAAATCATGCTCACGCTGTTAATCAAACTCATTGCGTCAACTCTTTGCCCATCAATTTCGTGAGCCGGAGATTCGTTGAGGAAGCGCGTCAAATCAATATTAGGTTGGCCTAAATTAACCATCTATCTCCCCTCCTGTACTTTGCGCGCAGTCCACCCTTATCAAGGTCGGTCCGATAGGTTCAAATGAATTCAATAACATCACCTTTGTTAATTATTTTAGCGCTGAGATTTGGCACTATTATTCAGCCGTTTGGTAACTTCTGACGGCCATACAATATACTGGTAATCACGTAAATATTTTATGAATACCCAAGCAATCAATGGCAGCATTGAGTAAGTCAGGATTTGTTCTGCATTCCAAGCCCAAGCATCAAACCAGCCCGGGCTGTAACCGCCAATTGGCCACATCGGTTTGACGCTCCAAACTCCTGAATGAGAAGGTATGTCCAAAAGTAGGTGTGACAGATAAGCCACACTGATCAAATTACTATATTTTGAACGATAAATAATGGGAGCTAAAATTAGCCCTAAGAATAAAAAACTGTGGCTTAAATTCCACAGCACCCATGACCAATGGTCGATAACCCAGGTGTTTTCATAAAATTCCTCTGCACTTGGAATCCACATGAAACTATCAGTTTTCATACCCAAATAAAGGTACAATGGTATGTTGGCTATATCGGGGCTCATTGCCGCTAAAGCCCCTTTAGTGCGTCGGTTTTTGATGCTTTTTGGCGCACATTCACCAATTATAGCGCCGACCAGACCGTGAAACAAAAAATCCATCGTAAACTCACCTTTGTAACCTATCCAAGTATTTCTCTATCTAAACACCTGCATAATCCCATGTCTCTCCCGCTACGCCTTAGGCTTAGATATTTTCCACATATATTTCATTCATTTTCACTTTCACCTAGGGTGACTAATCAATCCTTTTTACACTGTGACATCAGACTGAATCATGCCTGCCAATTACCAACCTGCTGTGTTTGAAAGGACAATTGACGAGCAGTTAATTACCCCAAGAACGGGAAGTTTGTACCAGTTATCAGGTGATGGCTTTGCAGGTAAATCAATGCGCAGTTATGCTGAAGCTTGGGCTGCTATAGCACTACTTAATGGGGAATATGTCCATTGGATTGATGGTGCATGCCGCTTTAATCCTGCACGGATAATAAAATGCCTACCGAGCAATATCCCTGAGTCTAACAATTTACTGCATAATCTATTTGTTGGGCGCGGTTTTACCGTACACCAATTCTCAGCATTAATTGAGAGATTGGCTAGTGAGATAAGTATTACAAAAGCGAAATTAGTAGTCATTGATGGCCCTGTAGTGATGCACTTAGATGAACAAGTGAAAGATCGTGAGGCACGTGCATTATTGAAAAAATCATTGCAACATCTTGCCCATTGCGCAAGTAAATATCACATCGCAATAATTGTGATTACTTCATCAAAGCCTTACTCAAAACGACATGCTAATCTGCTGAAAATGATTGAAAATAGCTGCCCTCAACGATTAACTGGCAGAACTAAGGCGCGCAGAAACACAAGTAGAATACGCCTATTGCACCACCCTAGCGGCACGTCGGGATATCGAGAATTGGCAGTCGAACAAGAAACCTTGCAGCAGAGTTTCAGTAGAATTTTTCATCAACAAATAATGCTGCAGCATGGTTATAATGAAGAGATAGAATCACTCATTGAGCTGTCATAAAATCAAGTAATGTAGTAGTCTTACTACCTACTTTAATTTCTTCATCAGACCAGCCAAATGGCGCTAGAATGGCCCAAGTAGCCCGAACTGCCAAATCATGATAATACTGACAATCTATTTTCACACCATTGGCCGTAGCAATTTCCTCGACTAAGATTACTCGATTCATCGGATGATTATTAGCAGGCTTAACAACAACAAATCTAGCTTTGCGCCCGGGTAGTATCTGGTGGCCAAGACTGTCAGCGCGCAGTAAGGCAGAATGAGTCAGCGTTGAGGTATTAAACTGGTCCAGTGTTTTAGTAACTCGGCGAGAGACAACCAAATCGGCCAATTTTACGCCACTGTTATTCAGCAAATTTAGTTGCTCATGGAGCATTGCAGAGATAGTATTTGGCACCTGTTTACTAGCCAAATTAATCCCCTGTTCAACACAATCGATTAGAATCTGCAAGGCCATATTTTGTAAATTCTTCACCCACTTACACGTTGAATGTTGTCTCGCTTCAATTCCGCGTAATTTCAACCCCTTCTCACCATATGCCCAATACTTAGTTAGTGAGCCTGCACCATGCATTCTACTTGGTAAGAAGCCAATGAAATGATACATGTCCTCAAATTCTAGTGGAATACCTATCTCCTGGCTTACACGTTGAGCTAATAGTTGCGCTTGGTGCAATTTCTCGGCTCTGGTTTTGATTGCTTTATTCTCAATCCACACACAATCAACGATAGCATGTAATACTGTCCAACCTGCTTGTTCAGCCATTGCAATAGTTTGCAATAATATTTCGCGAGCCCATGCACAAATTGCTTCATGGGCTTCGATTCTACCAAACCGGGCATTTTTGTATCCAGTATAGCCAAAGCAGGTCACTAATAGCCATTTCAGTGCATTTTGTTGTTTGTCAAAACGATCGCCTTTGTGTAAAACTTGAGTTTTTAATTCGCGCCGGCGTTCAATTATTGGCGCCACGACCCGACCAAGAAAACCATGGTTACGGCCGCAAGTATGAGATGACAGTCCCGGTACTGGCAGTGCACCTGAATTGATAGAAGGAAATAATCCTGTACCAATTCGTTCCTCCAAATGCCGGCGGCGGATTTCTTGACTGGCGAGTTCAATATTGAGCGGCAACAGATTTGAGTTAGTTATTGTCTCCCCTGATGGTTGGCAACAAGCACAATTAAGAGTTTCAGGAGAGATATTACGGGTCGCAATAATACTGGGAAACAAACTAGCAAAATCAAGTTCAATCACATCTGTATAGAGGCCGGGTTTACTGTCAAGATACAGCCCTCCACGGTCTGCCATCATCAATTCCCAAGCGGTTTTCGTATCTTCTGGACGATTCTTTTTCCACGGTACTAGAATTCCATCTTCCATAGCAATACGCATTTGTATGGCACTGATTACTGAACCTGGAGATAAGCGTGAGATGTCTTGTGGTGATTGCCTCGAATGGCGTGCTAACTCAAACAAGCCAAGTATACCGCCTTCTCTAACAATGAAACTAGCTTGTTGGTCGATGTGTAAACGACCGTGTATTGGAAAATAACTGTCTTTGCGGATTACTTGGCCGTAAGAATGTACGACTCTAGACATTGTTCTTGCCTTTAGTGTGGAGGATTTTCGACTGAATGAAAAATCAGTTGCCGACTGCTCGCTGAGTTTTTGCAGCATCGGAAAGTGTAGTGAATCGCCGCCTTGAGTTAGAATAATGTCGGGGTTTAACCGAACTATTGCCGATTGTAATTGTTGTAAAAAAGTGGTAGTTGAAGTGCCATGGCTAATCTCTTCAGCAGCGGCAATCACACTGTTACCACCACTAGAATACAGTGTTAATTTCACTTGTTCTAGGTGTGATTCTATGGTTTCAAAGCCGTCTGTCGACTGGTAGTGAAACTCCATTGCTAACTGAGTTAGTTGCGGCCACGCTTCACTTTCATCAATAATAGTAAATTGATGTCCGTTCCAATTTACATGTTGAAACGGACCGATGTTGTGATCGACAAAAAAGCGTTGAGCTAAGTGTGCATCTACTGAGTACAATGTGTGGCGATGAAATTCCCCTCTTGATTCAATATGCTGAGCTAGACGTCTGATTGCTCGACTATCAGTCAAGTCCACCTCGAGTACATCATGCATCTCATATTGATCAAGTGATAATCTTCGGCGAATAAGTCGCATTGAACCCACACAAAAGCGCTGACTGATTTCTTGATATTCAAGCCAACTAGCCAAATTAATCAGATGAGTTTTGGTTGCGTGTATATGAATTGATGCACACCATGGTACGATAATTCGCTGCACTCCGACTTTATCGACATACATCCATACATCGATCGAAGTACCATCATCACCTAGTTGAGCATCAATAATCCAACCGTTCAAGACATCACTCTTCTGTAATTATTTGGTCAATCGTTCGTTCAAGTTCATCAATGCGTGAATAGCATTCCAGTAGCATCGACAATAACATTGGCTTCCAAGAATCATGAGCTGGCATCATCCCACCAGCAGTTCTACGGGTCCTAACGCCATTTTTCAGCCTCGTAAGAGCACGTTTGTCGGCAGTACTAAGAGCGCGTTCAAAATTATCCAATGCTGATAATTCTGCTTCTATGCGGTTTCGCCAGGTTGGTACTGTTCGACCCATTAACCAAAATTGACCGAGCCGGAACACCATCTTTTCCAAGACCCTGTAACATGGATTAGTTAAACTAAAAATGAACTGGGTAGCGATTAAAAAAGCTTTGATTGTATCGCATATTGCTCATTTGGAGTTGAACTATTATGATTCCAGATGACAGCAGCGAGTTGCCATAATGCAGATTGAAGGGATGTTGAAAAATCATCTGAACTATCAGCAATTTGGCCCATTAATGGTCCAACTAATAACTCTTGAATGGCGTCCTGTAAGCCATTTAATTGGTCCGAAAAATGACTCTTATTCGCCGCCCAAATCCCAATAATTGGCTGTGGAGCATCATCAATGTTCAGGTAAACTTTACTTTCACCATTAACGTGTTTAACCAGAATTTGAGATTCGTTTACCATTGAGATTCCTCTAACTAAATTCTTGCCAAGTTCTGTATCATCGAAGGTATGCAATTTTTCAGAAATAGATTGCAGGCGTTCTCCAATATAGGATGGTAAGCAAGTTAGTATTTCAGGTGTGAGTTTTGACATTGTTACAGAAGGGGCTTTAGATGATGGTAAAAGACGCACTGCGTAGCCATTATCTGACAAAACTCTGGCGACATAGCAATCTATTAGATTGTGACAAGCGACTAGAAAAACTCCTTGTTGTGGGTTTGGTGACCGGTTTATTTGTGTTGCATATGCTTCAGTATCAAGTCTAGAGTTATGAGTTTCAAGCTCTCTTTTACGAACCACTCCCATCACTGGCATCGAAGGAAAGAACGGTCGGTCAAACAGTCCGTGACACCACTGAACACCAGCAATTGAAGAAGGATCTCGCCCATCAAGAGCATATTTGTCATTGTACTTTTGACTCAATGATAGGGAATCCTCCAAAGAGTTAGTCCATCTAGGAAATGATTTGCCCCAAGTCATCCGCAAATTATTGTGCAGCTCACCATGTCGTAACAATGATTTTTGACATAAATTCCACAATAAATTTGGTGAGCGGGCATACTCTAGTTCATGGCTTGAAACAATTACTGGTCTAGGGTCTTGCGCAGTATTATTCCATGATTCAAGTGCCCAATGTGGCAGATTAGCTGAGCTATATGGGTCGGGCTTACTGGCTACATGATGCCAAGCATGTTCCCGGAAAATCAGCAGTTCATCAAGATATTTATCTGCGGATTTAGTGCCAATCGCGGCGGCCTCTCGAGCCACCTTCATTGGTGATAAAAACCCGTAATGAAAGGCTGAAGACAGCCTTGAAACACCTTCTGGGTCTGCAGCATTATTTCTTCTTCGAGCATAACCGCTTAAATTGTTATCAAGAAATTTTTGCCATTTATTCAACGCGATTTTTTCTCCGCCCCGCTGCGACCAGACCGGTAGTACAGTTGGGTCAATGTTACATTCTTGAAGTAATTTAATTCTGTTGCGATTGTCAATAATATCTCTTTCAATATCTATTGGAGTGAACGGTAATTTACCATTATAATTTTGGTTTTCCACGGTTACTTTTGGCCAACTTTGCTGGACCATCTTCTTGCGCATTCGCTTAGTAGCATCACGGAACTTGAATGGCCTGTCGACGGATTTGCCAAATAATGGCATCGGTATTACACAATGGCAATCAACTTCGACAACTGGACATTTGGCGTCCTTGCCAACATTAGCCACCCAATGACTCCATGGTGGCAAAGGAAACATATCGGTGACAATGCAACTTGCTGTTTGACTGAGTTCCTTAAGCACTGGTTGACGATGACCACTGCGGGCCAAATGCAAGACATATCGCAAACCAATTGCTTGGCAACCTTGATGTAAATCAACCGCTCCATCGAGTAACATATTGTGATGCCTAAGTGAAGCCCATGGGTACCTTTCATCTATTGCTTGATAGATGAGTAACGGTACGTTGTATTGTTGAGCAATTAGCCGACCAACATCTATCGCTGGGTTTTCATGGACTCGAAGAGCTGATTTCAACCAAACAATTACTGGACCATCGCCCGTAATACTGGCAACAGTATTGACCAATATTGAACGGTCTTCCAAGTGGTTTGGCAAATCACTCAGCATAAATCAACGAAATTACCTATCCGATATATACCGCTGTTTTTGTCAATAATCAAGTCTTATGGAATACAACGCATCTATTTATGCAATTAGTAAAAATCGGCAGCATGGCAAACGGGTTAGTTTCTGTTCATGACCGCCTTCTTGGCAGGCCTGCAGAAGCCTATATTCGACGCATTAGTTTGATCTCAGCCATTATTGGTTTGATTATCCACTTACTGATGTGGATTGCTTACCAGACTGAAATAATCAGCGTTAGCGCAGGTTCTGCCAGCCTCCTAGATTCACCACTGGACGCACTGTATACCCCGTTTTCTATTCTCCTAGCCTATGAAGTATACCAGCTAATCAGAGCAATACCAGAATCATTCTCCACAGCAGTAGGCAAACAATTTGAAATCGTCACCTTACTTGTGGTGCGCGATATCTTTAAGCGATTGTCAGAGATTGAATTCAACGGCGATTGGACAGTTGATTCTGAATTAAAATTAGTGGTCATTGAGTGTTTCACCTTCCTAATATTATTTACTACCTCACTAATTTACCGGGCTAATAGTTCAACTGAGGTAAAAGAAGATACAACGGATATCGAGTTGTCTAACTTCGTTTCGAATAAACAAAAAATAGCGTTATTCTTGTTGGGCACATATGTACTGATTGCTGCGTTTTCCTTCACTAACTGGGTCATTTCGGTAAGTGAAGGAGACGGCTCGGTAACTCGGGAAATATTCTTCCTTGACTTTTTCACGGTACTTATTTTGGCTGACATCTTGATTTTGCTGATCTCTTACGGGTACTCAACCGACTTTACCAACCTAGCAAGAAATACTGGGTTTATCCTCTCTACGGTAGTATTGAGAGTGGCCATTGGTGCTGGAGGCTTGTCTTCAATGATTCTGTTTGTCCTTGGTGGAATACTAGGTACAACTGTGTTAATAATCAGTTTACGGTTCCACGAATTCCATATCGATGAAGTTGACGTTACTGCTGAGTGATGTCTGACATAACTAGCCTTACTGTTGCTTTGGCTGAATTAATGACACCGGGAAGGCCAGCACCTGGATGAGTACCAGCACCAACGAAATACAGTCCGGGAATTTTTGCGTCTTTGTTGTGCGGGCGGAAATAAGCGCTTTGAGTAAGTTTGGGCGCAACTGAAAAGGCTGAGCCTTGAAACGCTGCTAATTCACTTTGAAACATCTTAGGAGTAAAGTGTCTTCTTGTAACGATGTGTTTGCTCAAGTTAGGAAGTTCTATTTCCAAAGCCTTGATGATTTTATCAGCATAATCTTCTGCGATTGTCTCCCAGTCGACATCAGCTCTGCCAAGATGAGGTACCGGGGCAAGTACGTAACCTGCACTGCAACCCTTTGGTGCTAGTTTTGGGTCGGTGACGGTTGGCACGTGAAGATAAAGACTGAAATCTTCTGGTAGATTTTTACCCTTGAAAATTTCATTCAACAATTCTTTGTAACGTGGACCAAATAGAATTGTGTGGTGGGCTACATCCTTGTACTCAATATCAGTACCAAAGTGCAAGACAAACAGTGACATGGACCAATCCATTTTTTCTAACTTCTTAGTACGTTTACGAGCCACTGGATGATCAGCGTAAATTTTCTCGTAAGTATGATGAATATCGGCATTTGAAACTACTACGTCATAGGTCTGCTTTGTCCCATTATCATCGGTTATTATATGTTGATTCCCCGATGAACCACTTGACAATTTAGCATGTTTTACCGGAGTATCTAGACGAATCTCGCCGCCCAGTTCTTCAAATAATTTGACTAGGGCTTGCACCAAAGCGTGGGTTCCGCCACGTGGAAAATAAACTCCCCATTGACGCTCTAGGAAGTGAATTAATGTGTAAATCGATGAGGTTTGAAACGGATTGCCCCCCACAAGCAGTGAATGGAAACTCATTGCTTGGCGCAAATGCTCGTCTTTGACATATTTGGATACAGTCTTGTAAACTGAGCGCTCGGCGCGTAATTTCATCAAATCTGGCGTTACTTTTAGCATGTCTGAAAACCGTAGAAAAGGGCGGTCGACTAAATCGGTATAACCGATGTCAAATACCTTTTTGGAGTACTCGAAGAATCGTTGATATCCTTTAGCATCAGCCTCGCTACGTTGCCTAATTTGCTCTAGCATCTTATCTTCATCGCGCACATAATCAAACCGGTCACCATCACTCCAAATTAGCCGATACATTGGGCCAACTTCCAGCAGTTCGATGTAATCTTCCAACTTTCTATCGGTTAATTCAAACAACTCTTCCAAGGTGTGAGGTGCAGTAACTACTGTTGGTCCTGCATCGAAGGTGTAGCCATCGTCGTGATAGACATAAGCACGACCACCAGGCTTGTCACGCGCCTCATACAGCACGGTGTTTACCCCGGCACTTTGCAATCTAATGGCTGCTGCTAAGCCACCAAATCCGCTACCAATTACTGCGGCTGTTTTCGTCCCTGATATTTTAGCCGCCATATTCCAATGGTTGAGATTGAGGTAAATAAAAAGCCGTTTTTCCAATTACCCCAAGAAATAGGGGTTTGAAGC
>QXXX01000049.1:0-521 GCA_009887195.1 Candidatus Poseidoniales archaeon
TGCCAGTGGATGGTGGCCTAATTTTTCACAAATCTCTAACCTTTTGGACAATTCAATATCATCTCCAAGCATTTGACAGCAGGAATCTACATCCAATGATTCAATTTTAAGTTGGCCAAAACCAAGATCAGAATCTAAAGTATCCCGAGAAATTAAAATAAATTTTGTCTGGCTATTTTGGCTAATTCCTTCGACTAAATCCTGTACCTTTTGGTAATGTCTTACATCAATTAAGTGAAAATCATCAATCACCAAGACCTCTTCAAGGTTTGAAAAAGCCATAGAAATAGATTCTATGTCACGGGGAGGCATGGTCGTAAAGCTCCACGCTCTACATATTTCCAAGTAATCAGTAAATTCGTTGGCTGATGCCCATCTTACCGAGGTTTTGCTGCCATAATGAGCCACAATTTTACGCACTAAAACCGATTTGCCAATGCCGGGCATACCAGTGATAACCAGGGATTTTTCGGTTAGAATATCCAAGGCTTGAGAAAACTCAGCATCACGTCCAAAAATTT
>QXXX01000049.1:531-7081 GCA_009887195.1 Candidatus Poseidoniales archaeon
GCCTGAGGCTGAAAGGTGGTAAACTTGCCGCCTCCTTGAACCACCTCCAATGACGTGAGCCATTCTTTTCATCACAAATCCATGTTCCTCAATTATTCTTAATGGTATATTTAGGGCAGAGCGGCCCACACCAATTCCTTCAGCAATTCCTGGAAGCGATAAATCCCGACTAACATCCCAAGACTTTTCCAAGCTAGATGGATATTCACTCAACCATTTCAGTATTCTTAACTGAGGTTGAGTTAGCATGTTGCTCACTACTGCGAGGTGATATGGGTTATCAATTGAATGTAGCATTGTATCTGCTCAAAATAGATGGTTGGCCTTTTGAGGTGGCACCTTGAGGCAAGGCCATGGCGGTGAAATTGTCTTCAATCTCATTGCCAAAAAAACCTGGAGTATACCTGTTCAAAAACCGTAAAGGTCGCGTGCTATATGTCGGAAAGGCAACTAAACTAAGTGAACGAATTCGGTCTTACTTTGCCAAAAACCCTGACCGGGCAATGATTCCTGAATTAGTCAAAAAATCTGATGATATTGAGTGCATAGTTACTGCCTCCCCACATGAAGCACTTATCTTAGAAAGACAATTGATTAGAGAACACAAACCAAGGTATAATTCGATGCTAAAGGATGACAAATCCTTTCCATACCTTGCACTTACCAGTGATGATTTACCCCGAATCCTATACTCTAGGAGACCACCAAAAAATGCCGTCATTTGGGGACCATTTCCAAATGCAGGAGCAGCAAAGCAGGTGATGAAACTACTTAGGCGCCAATTTGGTCTTCGTGATGAAAAGAATAACATCCCATTTGGCTATCTTGATTCTGGTAATGATGATGATTATCGTCAGCGGATTTTGGCAGTAAAACAAATTCTAAACGGCAATGCTAGTTCACTAATTGAGTCATTAACTCAAAAAATGGACCAATATTCGGAGAATTTAGAATATGAGGTTGCCGCAAGACAAAGAGATTTAATCAAAGCAATTCGAACTACTACGAGTCAACATATTGTTTCAAGTAAGGTATATCGTGATTGTGATGCAATAGGATTTGCCAGTGAAGGCGATTTAGCGGCGGTAGTAGTATTGCATGCTGATGACGGCGTGGTAAAAGGCCAAGAATCTTGGCAAATGATCCACAGGGAGGATATTGGAGAAACCATCTCGATGTTCGTTTCAGACCATTATACTAACAGAATTCCTCCCAAATTACTGCTAACTCCAACCCCACTATTTGACGGAGTTGAGGATTGGTTACAAACCAGAAGAGATTCAGCGGTCGAGGTAAGAAATCCATCAAGAGGTGATTTGGTAACCTTGATGAAATTAGCCTCACAAAATGCCGAAATACAATTGATAAGATTTGTCAATAAAACCAGTGGCTCTTTAGAAAAACGGGCTGCTGATGATGGGGCAAAACTACTGGGGATGCAACAAATGAATCACATTGTATGTTTTGATATGGCGCAAATTCAAGGAGAACATCGTGTCGGAGCAAGCGTTTGTTTCAAAGACGGCAGGCCACACAAAGAAGAATATCGTAAATATACTGTGAAAGGTGAGCAACTCGATGATTTACGCATGATGCGAGAAGTTGTCCAGCGTTGGATGAAACATCAAACAGAATGGCCTGATTTATTGCTACTAGATGGTGGCCGGACCCATCTAAACATGATTAGCGAAATGATTGAGCAGTCTGGAAATGCCGGCAAATTCGCTATTGCTGCGCTAGCAAAACGTGAAGAAACAGTCTTTAGAAAAGGCCACGAACCAATTATTCTAGACCGACGCGGAAGGGTACTAATTCATGCTCGAGATGAAGCACATCGATTTGTCAACACATTCCACAGAAAGCGCCGTAAAGCAAGTAAAATGGTTGACCCACTAGAGAAAGTACCCGGATTAGGTGCTAAAAAGTTTCAAACCTTAATACGTCACTTTGGTGGCAGAAAAGAAGTATTACACGCCAGTGAAAAGGATATCAAGACTGTACCTGGTATTGGCCCAGCACTAGCAAAGCGGATATTTGAAGCCATCAATGATTAATCAAATCGTTGGTCAGGAAGGTCAACCATTGGTGGAGGACCTTTGTTGGAATAATCCTCAAACTGCTCCATATCACCATGTAACCCTTCACTATGGAATCCTCTTAGATCAGCAAATTCACTATCACCAATAGTCACCTTGGTGGCAGTTTGTTGAGTTGAGGCTTTTCTTGCTTTCTTCTGGCGCTTCTTGCGACGCCGGCGTCTAATAAATAAGGCCAATAAAATTACCACAAATGTGGGATATACCCAAAATTGCATCAGTAAGTAAAGCCATGAAACCTTAATTCTAAAGGAGATAGTATCTTCAAATTCTCCATCTGGAATATTATAGGTTATTTTTTGTCGTCCACCCACTTCAGAGATGGTTAGATAACCACCAGTGTCCTCAACATCTTCTATAGTGATTCCACGCGGCAATATTATTGATACTGGACCCGTAAGAGATAGATTATATTCCTCAGCAATTGAGGTATCTCCACTAAATGAGTATGATGCTTTCTCGCCACTTGGATCCGGGTATGTTACACCACTGCCTGAAACCAATCCGTTGGTTAAAGACGACCCCAGTAACTCAGCTGCCGAGACCATTGGATTTACCACAAGTCCTCTAAACGCATTAGCAAAGAAATTCAACTCCATGCTGCTGGTATTACCCTCAGCAATTTCTCCTAAATCACCATCTAGCTCAAGTTTAAATTCGACTTCAGGAATCCTAACGCTCAGAGTGATCGGTTCATCATCACCAATATCTTGGTCTAGCCCTGTTAAGCCCTCTACCTTAGTCTTAATTTGAAACCCACTTAGATCTACATCACCGAATGGTGAATCTTCTACATCAGGCAATTCTGCGCTACTCTCGTGAATAAATTGAGTAATTATATCACCGATATCCTCGGAAAAATCTGTTAATCCCTCTGGTGTAAATTGGAATGATAAGTTGGTATCGCACACATCATAACTTTGGTCTTCAGAACAAATGCTTCCCACATCATCAAAAGATTTTGGCTGGGCCAGACGACTGGCAATGTCAAGGCCAACCCTCACCAAATCAGATGGTGCTGCTTCAAAATTGACTCTCGTTGAGCCGCTTTGATCAATTTCTTCTAATGGAATCATGACTCGATAAATGGATACTTCGGCGTCTAAAGCAAAATCAAGAGACACTGACTGAGACCATTCATTTATTCTAAGGGCAGAAATGTCCAACTCAATTTTGCTGCTTATGCAGGTACGCTGTAAAGTAGTACAGACTACATTCATATCTTCGTCTCTGATTTCCGTCCGCCAGTCGTATGGATCGGTTCCTGCCAAAGAAATATCGACATCTTGACTGCCTTCAAGGCTCTTCTGAAGAATTAGCCTGTCTTCGCCATCAATCGTTCTTACCCATGTAGGAAGAATAATCTCCAAAGTCAACTCTGCTGGAGGTAAACCCTCTGGTATAACCGAATCTAGATAACTACCTGGTAAGACAGATTCGATAGATAGCCCACTGTTTAACAGGTTTCTCAAGTCGCTTTCTTGTAATACATCAACATACTCAAGTAAATCTCCATCATCAAAATTGTTCTTCAAAATGTCGATTAGACTCATGGAAAATGGTTGGCTTGTGGACCGTAGGTAAACTGGGTATTCAACAGACATAGCTGAGGATCCTTGAACACAGTAATTCAGTTGTTGACCTTGGGGTGCTTCTGTGCAGCCAGTTGAATGAGTATAATTGAGCCCACCTGCTACTGGTAGCCCGTCTGTTAATGCATCAGATACCCAATATAGGTCATTCATAGTGATTGATTCATCACTACCTACTGAATCAGAAATACCGGTGGCGATATCATTTATCGGAAATGCTGAAGTCAATTGGTCTAGTTCTACTAGGCCGTTGTGATATGCTAAACGAATTCCATCAGCAGTAACCAAAGGTAAAGTCGCTGAATCTGACAAATTTAGCAAGGATACTCCCCAATCACTCAATAGGTCATCATCTAAATATGAAATTCCAGCCACAAAATCAATTGTTGCGGCTGATTCATCACGTAAATCCAACTTTACATTGAGGTCAATCGCTTTGGTTTCTGGTGCAATACTTACCGTGTTAGTTCCTAAAGAGCCATTACGGTGGGCAAGCCTAACTGAAATTGGAGTCTCTGTATCACTAGCGCCTTGAGGAGCATTTAGCATGTCTACTGTCCATTCGCCAGCAAAGTATGCAGGATTACCGCTACGAGCGGCTAAAGAACCTCCCGCGCCAACTTGAATGATATCAGCATAACTGGGTGGGGAAAAAGAATAGAATCCAGCGTGACCAGGGAGAGTTAGTAAAGTGAAATTAGTATTGATTTCTGCACCCATTACCAGCATTCCTTGAAAGGCTCTTTCCAAATCCAGGTTGCCTGTAGAATCTAGGCTAAACGCGGTGTCTGTGAGTTCAATAGTAAATGTTGAAGATATACAAATAGGCGGATAAAACGCATTATTTTCCCCGGCGCCCTCGCTTGAATAGGTGGAGTCTGTCAATGGATCATCTGAACACTGGATGGCATCTCCTTGTTGAGTAATAGAGTTGGTATAATCGGTGGTTAATCCAACAATATTGCCAAAACCATTTTCTATAGAAGTGTCAAGTGCATTGTTTAATTCGATTTTCAACTGGTCTCTAACGGTTGGTGTACCTGGCCCGTTAGGGCGTTCATCGAAATAATTCCTAATCAAGTCCGCCGGGGCTCCATCTTCTGGGTCTAAGCCGTCAGATGCTAATGCCGCTTCTAAAGCCCCGCCGTCATTAAACCCTAATGCAGAGCGATTAAATTCATGGATTGCCCAAACCATATCTAACTCGATTGTATCTGTATCGACTAGTTGAAAATCATAGGTGCCATTGATCCAATCTTGTTGACTTGAAGTTAAGTCATGAGATTGGCTATAATCATCACAGGTCCCTCCGTTTGCTTGACAGGTAGACATGCCATCTGCGCTAACAAATGGGACGAATAGATGTATGGTGAGCAGTATAGTCATCAATAATATGACGCCTTTAGGACGATTATTACTCTCTGTATATGACGCCGCCATGTACCTTCGTAGTACAGTGACATTGAAATTCATTCCCCTTGTGGTATTATCATGACTGAGGCCGCAAAGGACATAGATTCCTGTTTCGCAGTCTTAGTCGACAAAAGTGATGCTTCAACTATTCAGCAATCTTTGACAACAACAAAATTAATTGATAATAAATTTATCATAACAGAGGTTGATTCGATGATTGCAATCCCAATTTTGGATGATGAGAAGGTCAAACAGTTGACCTGGTTTGATAACACTAAACACGAAATTACTGAGCTAAATTTGCCTCAGAAAAATCAGAAATTTACTCCTGCAGAACAAATGGGCCAAGATATGACACTGTATCTAAAGCAACACATTGATTCAGACCTTTCAGGATTAATCGCAAATTTACCTCGGAAATGGGAATTATTTGGAGATTTAGCAATTATTCCTAACTCAACAGTCAATAATTCACAATGGCAGGACGTTTTTAGCAGGATTACTCAAGAGCAAACACAAGAAATATGGCAAATTATCGCTCAAGCACTTAGGGTAAAACGGCTTGCAAGACAAGATAAGATTGCCACTGATATGATGCGAACATCACAAGTCAAAATGTTACTTGGTGGTACCGGTGAAGTTGAAATCAATGACTTTGGAGTTAAATTTTGGCTTGACGTAACCAAGGTCATGTTTTCCTCAGGCAACGTAACTGAACGTCACAGAATCGGCAACATTGACATGTCGGGGGAAATTATCGTTGATGCATTCGCTGGAATTGGTTACTACAGCCTACCAATGCTAGTGAGAAGTAATGCTGAGCATGTCTATGCCTGTGAGATTAATCCAAACTCAATTCAAGCATTACAAAATGGTGCTGAATTGAATAATGTGAGCGAGCGCTTAACCATCCTAGAGGGCGATAATTTGTCAACAATGAAACAGGTTTATTCAATGGCTGATAGAGTGCACTTAGGGATTTTACCTTCGTCAGAAAAGGCTTGGCAATCAGCGATTAATTGCTTGAAACCCAGTGGCGGCACGTTACATATCCACATGAATGTTGAAGAAGAAAAAATCGAAAGTTTTGTCACATATTGCACTGATAGTATTGCTAAGTTGGCAAAACAACTTGGCCGTGAAGGAATCGTTTCTGCAAAACATGTCGAGAAAGTAAAATGGTATGCCCCAAGAATACGACATGTCGTTATTGATGTCTCTGTTAGATGATTAAAACGAGCCTGGCGGTGGGGGACCAGTTGGTCTGTCAGTTGTAAGGTCCCTGCCTTCCGCTTGAGTCAGCATTGAGAAGTCATCTTGATACGGCAACTCATCAATTTCCAAATCCGCTTTTTTCTTTCTTACATAAACAATAATTCCAACCCCAGCAATACTGGCAAAAATCATAATTCTGATAATTAAATCAAACCATGAATCCATATTTGCATT
>QXXX01000005.1:0-661 GCA_009887195.1 Candidatus Poseidoniales archaeon
GAATTAATTACACTGGGGTATTTTGGGAAACAGGCACAATTGACAATGGCCCAGTGGGTGAAGACTTCGAACTTGTAATCGATAACATGGATAAAATCGCGATTTTATTTAACAAGGGTAATGAAACTTTTTTACATACAATCAACGGTCTTGTTAGCACTACTGAAGCAGTATTCCAACATGAAAATATGCACGATGATATTGGCTTGACTTTGGATGGTTATGGATTAATGCAAATGTTTTCTACGTCTATTGAGGATAACATCACCACAGCTAAACTTCAGCGTTCATTAGCCAATCAGAAAAACCAAATCAGTTCTGAGGCAACATTGTCTTTCCTTACGAACGCAGAAAACAGCACAGTTGCAGAGGTTATCTTTGCAGATTTCAACAATGATGGGTTTGACGATCTCGTATATTCCGAGCCTAATGCAGATACGTCATTGTTGAATGATAACGGAATCGTGTCTGTTCACTACGGTTCGGAAAATGGTATTGGCTTAATGCCTAATCTAACATTTGAAGGGCCAACAAATTCATCTAATCTCGGACGTGGGTTGGCTGTAGGTGATTTTAACGGAGATAGTTACCCAGATATCTCATTAGGTTTGCCTGGCTTTGACAATAATAATGGCTCAGTTAGATTTTCCTTTGGCTCTAG
>QXXX01000005.1:671-1136 GCA_009887195.1 Candidatus Poseidoniales archaeon
TTTCATCGTCAAATGGTGCCTCATATGGCTCATGCTTAGAATCTGTTGAAGATCTAAATTCAGACAATAAAGATGAATTATTAATCTGTTCAATTGACTATGATTTACAAGGAGATACAGGTCTTGTAGAGTTGTTTTTCGGTAACATAATAGCAACTACATGGGTAAAAATGAACAGCCCCAATCAAATCACTTCAGGCTCCAACTTTGGCCGTTCAATTTCTGCAGATGGTGACTTAAATGGCGATGGATTTGTCGACTTAGTTATTGGCAATACAGGAGATTTAACCGACAGTTCAGGTTACTCTTCAGTTGAACTCAGATACGGCAATTCCATGGGTTTTGCAAGTGACCCGGACTTAGCCTTCCAGTCCCTTGTAACTGGTAATTTGTTTGGCTATAATGTTGAGATAATGAATGATTTAAACGACGATGGATTAGATGAGTTGTTTATCTCAGAACCAT
>QXXX01000005.1:1146-17924 GCA_009887195.1 Candidatus Poseidoniales archaeon
GTTCTTCAAATGAATTACTTGGTTTGAATTTCGCATCTGCTGGGGATACCAATCAAGACGGCTTCAACGACTTTTTCATGACCAGAAGAGCCAATGTTGCATCAACCAATGTTGAATTATATTTAGGCAGTTCTTCTGGATTAATCGATAACTCAATCAGCATTGCATCTGGCGATTTGAGTTTTGGTGAAGTGATTTCAAACTATGGTGATTCAAATGCCGACGGTCTACTAGAATTTTCTTTCTCAGCTCAAAATATAGATGACAATCAAGCAGTAAATAGTAGAATCAATATTCACTCTAGAGAGATTTGGGCCGAAACATATTTCACTATTGAAGGAGAGATAAATCATGGAAAGGTTCAATCCTCCACTGATGGGTCTTCAAGGATTTTATATTCAGTAACAACTGGTGAAAATCATAATCTTCAAATGATTTCAGAAGAGAAAAATAGTCAAGGTGGTTATTGGTCAGTTCAGAATATAACCTCCCCTTCACCTAATCATTTGACAAGTGTAAATTTCGAGATGACCTCTTCTGGTGAAGCATTTATTCTGTATTTTGACGATGGAATGCATCAAAGAACTTACGATGCATTTGTTGGTTTGGAGACTAATGTACCCACCAATTATAATGATGCTAGTTATGTCAACTCGGTTTTTGACAATCAAGGGACAAATTATGTGGTTTATTATTCACCAAGTTCCAACAATTTGATGCTAAATATAAAATCTGCATCAGGATGGACAGAGCAAGTTATTGCAACAAATGCTAACATAGATTCAGACATCGATCTAGTTCTCAATCAAACAGGGCAACCAGTGGTGATTTATCGAGATGATTTAACCAATAATATACTGGTTGCTCACAATAATTCTGGCTGGATTGTAGATTCTCTTAACCTCACTGGTGAGGTTATATCAAAATCTATTTCATCGGTTGTTACTGACCAAAATAACCTATTAATTTCGACTTTCTTGAATGATGGTAATTCCAACAACCTAACCATGATTTCATGGGATGGAAACACTACTAATCATTCGTTCATCGGTTTAGAATCAGATGGGGCCACAAAAATCGCAATGGCTATCGATGGCGGGGGTACAGTCATTGTGTCCACATACTCTACTTCTGGTGTACTTGTGTTGTATGAAAAGCAAGTTGACTCACAGACTTGGAATTCTGTCCTGCTTCCTCAACCAATAGGGTTCTATTCAACCAATCACATCAAATTAATCGGTGGAATGACGCCCACATTAGCGGTAAACAGTCAAAACAACTCATTATTCTACAAAAGCGGTAGTAATTGGCAAGTTTTATCAAATGCTGAAATGCCGTCATTTGCAGAATTCTCTTTTGTCGTAAATGAGACTCATATCACAATGGTTACAGCCGCAACAGGAGGAAATAATCTGGCTTGGAATTCAATGGAGATAACCTCTTCATCAAACCATAACACTTGGCATCATCAAATATTTTCCGATATTATTGTTAACAGTGGTTTAGTAGTCAATCAACAGTCAAACGATACAATCTCCATTATAGTAGATGATTTGGGCTCAAATAGTATATTAGAACTCCAACTGAAACTTGACCGGGACAGTGATTTCATCTTTGATGATATAGATCATTTACCTTATGTGCCAAATCAATGGATTGACTCAGATGGAGATGGTTATGGCGAAAATACCAATGCACCAATGAATGATAATTGTCCATCGCAATCTGGGCAATCATCAATTTTGTTGTTTGGTTGTTTTGATGCGGATAATGATGGTTATGATGACATTAGTGACGATTGTAACACTGGTTATGGTTTTTCTTGGTTAGGAAGACTTGGCTGTTCAGATTTCGATCAAGACGGTTGGGTGGATTGGAGTTCATTCTATCCATATGGAGACATCTTTAGCGATAATTGGAAACAAGCATTCGATTCAGATGGTGATTCATACGGCGATAATCACGGTCCAGACTGTTGCGATACTTGGTACGACCAAAATGCGCCTCAAGGAGACGAATTCCCGTATAATGTGAGGCAATATACCGACTTTGATGGCGATGGGTACGGCGATAATTCATCTGATTTCATAACAGGAGATGCTTGTAAGTTTGAGTATGGTACATCATATCGAGATCGTTTAGGATGCGTCGATACAGATGGTGATGGTTCATCCAATCCAACCAATTCTTGGAATTCAAGTTTAGGTGCAGACTTATGGCCGACAGATTCCACTCAATGGTCTGACTCTGATGGGGACGGTTTTGGTGATAATGGTTCTAAAAACGCGACAAACCCCGATTATTTCCCCAACAATATCGCAGCAGCTCAAGATTCAGATGACGATGGATATCCTGACGCATTCACTGATTACTATAACGGTACTAATGCTGAAGGATTACAAATAGATGGTTGCCCACTTGTTGCTGGTAACTCATCTAATCCATATTACGGATGTCTCGACACTGATGGTGATAATTATCGCGATATATACACTTTTGATATCAACCCAAATACTGGGTTGAGAGAAAACCAATCAGGTGATGCGTTCCCATTCAATCCAGAACAGTGGACTGATGCTGATGGAGATGGTTTTGGTGATTTCCAAGGCGGTAATAATGCGGATATGTGCCCTCAAGCGGTTGGTGTAATTAACGGGACATTGGGCATCGGTTGCCCATTGATTGATGGCAATGATGATGATGGGGATTTCGTGATAAATGAAGAAGATTTGTGCCCAAATACGCAGACAGGGTTAATGGTTAATCTTGATGGTTGTGCGTTAAATCAAGTTGATTCAGATGACGATGGGGTAAGTGATGCAGATGATGTTTGTCCCTCAACGTTCTCCCAAGACCCAGTAGATTCTGATGGATGTAGCCAAGTACAAAGAGAGGTAGATTCTGATTCAGACGGAATTTATGATTACCTCGATTCATGTGAAAACACACCAAGTCAAGAAGTGCCAGATGAATTTGGTTGTTCAGCATCACAAAAAGATACAGATGGTGATGGAGTTGCTGATGATGTGGATGTTTGTCCAAGTACAGAATTAGGTTATCCAGTATTAGCAGATGGTTGCATCGATGAAAATGCGTTAGAGTTTGACTGGGATTCAGATGGTTATTCTGGTCAAGATGATTTGTTCCCGTTTGAAGATACTCAATGGTTTGATTCAGATGACGACGGCTATGGAGATAATATTCTGGGACTAGAGGGAGATCAATGTCCTTATACTCCAGGTACTTCTACTGAAGATAGATTTGGTTGTCCAGATAGTGATTTAGATGGTTGGTCAGACCCCGACCAAGATTGGGCAGCATCACCAAGTGGTATAGCCGATGCATTTTCTGATGATGTCACTCAATGGCGCGACTTTGATGGTGATGGCTATGGTGATAATGGTACAGGTAATAACCCCGATTTATGCCCCATGACCAATTCATTGTACAGAACATCAGTTGATTTGCAAGGATGTTCAAATAACGAGCGAGATTCAGATGGTGATGGCTTGGTGGACAGCCTTGATAATTGTCCAAACGAGCCAAAGGGGTTAGACGGATATGCTGATGGTTGTCCGTTAGAAAAACAAGAATCCTCTAGCGAAGCCACAGAAATATTTGGTTTGTCAATACTTACGTTTGTGGCTATTTGTTTAGTTGTAGTCATCTTATTCATACTCTTGATTATTCTTCGTAATAGAGATATTGATGAGGATTGGTTTGAGGAAGATGATGACTTTGAAGAGGATTACCAAGAAGAGAGTCTCAGTTTCCTAAATAAACCGCGGGAACAACCTGCTCAGCGCACGGCTCCAAGTCAAAGCAAAGCCAAACCACCTAGTAACGGACCCACTGGAGGGCCTCCCAGTTTCACGTCACCGCCAAAAGCTCCGATTGTCGCACCATCACAACCTCCTGTAAGTTCGGGAAAACAAGTTCTCCGAGAGAACCTAATTACGCCTCAGAGGGCAACTAAAAAGTCTAAAAAAGTGAAGAGTAGTCATGCTTCAAAGAAGAAAGTGAAGCGTGTAATCATTGAACCAGAACCAGATATTTTTGAAAAAGTGAGTCAGTCAAAGATTGATGCAGCAGTCAAAAACCTAGCCGATTTGACCAGTGATGGCGACGAAAGACAATTGTTAATGAATCTACAAGAAGATGGGTGGAACGCTCCCCAATCTCGAGCGATAATCAACATGGCAAAAAAAGCAAGGAACTGAATACTTGAGGTATGACTTTTCATAGGTGAGATGACAGGGAGAAATATTGGGGTGATTATGTGGCTGAACCAGTACTAGAAGGCGCATCAATGCCAGATGGGATCGAGGTCGATGAAGCGGCTGCTTATTTTGGTGTGACAGAATCCTCGGATATTGTTCACACATTGATGTCCATGGAACGTAATCAATCGATTAGTCAATTTTTCACCATGGTCTCAGATATCATTCTAAAACCTGGAGAGTTTGATTTTGAAGAGGCTAGTCAAGCACTGAATTGTGAAGGTGGTGAAATATACTACCTTGTTTCTGGACATCTTGGCTTAATGAGTTTTGGCGACCCGATTCTACATTATCTGGGTTTACCAGATTCACTGGGCGAGGAATCAAAAAATGGCAAACCAAATATTGACCAAAAACAATTTGATTCTTTAACTCGTCTCGCTAATCCGATGAATATCCTGAAAGTATTAGCGATTGCCAATAATACGGGTGGTTCACAAGAAGTGATGAAATATTACTTGACAATGAGTGAATTAATGATCAATGTTGAATCAAATGTAGTGACACTCACGGAAATTTCAGAGGAGTTTGATGCATCATTGGATGTTATTGGCCATACTCTACCAATCTCGGTATTAGCAGGTTCATCGATAGACTTGTCCAAGGCAATCATAGATGCCCCAGCAGTTATCAAGAAAGAGGCGCCAAAAGTAGCGCAACAAGTAGAACAATCAATAAAATTGCCAGAAGTTGAACAGGCTTCCCCTCTCCCAAAGGAGGTTTCAATACCCTCGGTCCCTTTGCCAGGACAGTCAATGCCGGCTGAAATCATTGAACCAAAAATTGAGCCAATAATGGAAAACGAACTCACTGATAGAAAGGCGGCTAAAGCAACTGAAAATGCATTCGAAGGCGCATTTGGCATGGCGGCAGAAACTGATACATTACCAACTGAAGGTTCTGTACCGGCAGACGAAGTCGAGGAGGATCTAGTAACTGAGGCTATTATAGAAGAAATGATAGTAGAAGAACAAGAAGCAGAAGAACCATTTCACAGTGCTGCCGAGATGTTTATTCAATCAGATACCGATGATGATGGTAATTTGTCGGTCGAAGAATTATCCCAAGCAACTGGATTATCTATTGAAGAAGCCGAAACAATTCATCAGACAGCAGATCTGGATAAAGATGGATCTATGTCCCTTTCAGAATTTATTGCTTCCCCAGCAGTCGAAAAAGTTGCTTCAAACCTACCAAGGCCTGTTGCTCCAGTAAGGCGACCAGTCAGCCTTAATGAACAACCAAATAATGTTCAAAAATCTCAGGAAAATCCGGTAAATATCCCTCCAACTCAGCAAGCATTCTCTCAACAACCAATCTCTAGACCAATACCGCCACAAAATGTTAACCCACAACCAGTTGTTAGGCAACAACCAATGGGTATTCCACAACCAACCAATCAACCTCCACTACAACAAAACCAATGGAATCAACCAATTCAACCAACAATTCGTTCAGGCGTTATGTGCCGTAGTTGCGGCATTGGTATTGACCCATATTGGCGCTTTTGCCCAGTGTGTGGCGGCCAAAATCTAGGTTGATTAGATATCTAAGACAAATTCGCCATCTTGTAAAATTTGTGAATCATCAAGCCATACGCTTGCCCCAGTAATTACTCCAGGGATGTGGATTCCAACTGCCGAGGCTCCGCCTAATGCAGTGTTATCACCGATAGAGAAGTAACAGGTTCCAAGTCGTTTTTCATCTTCTAGAACATTACCCCCCATTCTTGCTTGATCATTCATCCCAAAGCCAAATTCAGCCACGGTCCATACATTTTCTCTGTCTTTACTGCGTAATTTCTTAGCAACCTCGCCGAATTCTTGTCTAATGTTAGCAGCAATAGTACCACCTTTTACATCGATGACAATACCGTTTTCTATTTGAAGTTCGATATTTTGGTCTAGTAGAGAAGAATCCCATGAACCATTGATGATTAAAGTCCCATTCATAGTACCTTCTCGGGGCATAATGAATGCCTTTCCTGCCGGAAGATTGGTCAGCATTCTTGGACGGTTACAGATGCCATTATCATCGAGTTTCCATTCACGCCAATTTACTTCGAAGGTAATCTCAGTACCAAGCTTGGATTTGACATTAACAATTCTCCGTCGTCTAAAATGCGGCCCTAAATTACTAATTCTTTTCTTGACGCTGTTAAAATCTGCAGCCATGCCGCCGTGAGTGAACATATCAACAGTTATGCCCGGCATTGTAGCAACTCTAGCCCCATCTCTAAGCGCTTGCCTAACCGCTTTTGTATGGGTAAGTGAGTATTTTGTCGGCGCTAAAATAACCTGCTGTTGGCGCATCAAATTAGCAACCGGAGTGGGAGGTTCTTCTCCATGATGCTTGGCTTTTGGCATAACAATAAGCAGTACACGTTCTGATTTCTCAATAGTGGCTTCATGTAATGCTTGCCCAATCTCACCAGTTGTAGGGTCACAGACAATTAACACATTTTCACCTCTGCGGATGTCCATACAGGTTTCTACAACCATTTTGGCGGAGCCAGCCAATAATTCATCGAGCGATTCTTGCTGTTTCATTGGTAGTTCATTATCGCTTGAAGCTACCTCGGCTTGGATGACAGAGTCAACCATCTCGTTCAAGTCGGTATCCGAATCATGGGGAGTTTGTTCAGGAATATCCTGTTTTTTCCTCGCCATGGATGATGCATAGCCAAAGAGGTCTTCAATGTGTGTGCGACGTAAATGATTTTCCAGTGGTTAAGTTCTTGAGGGTGATTTTTGTCCAAGTAGTATGGCGAGTTACCAATTATTCATCGATAAGGTAAAAGAAATACACAAAATTGGCGCAATTCAAGGTCACCTTGGTTGGGACCAAGAGACAATTATGCCTCCAAAAGGAGCGCAAGCGAGATCAGAAATTCTTTCATGGCTTGCTAAAGAACAACATGCTAGAGTCACCGCACCAGACTTTGGAGATATGATTACCCAATTAGAACTCTCCAATGATTTAGATGAAAACCAAGTTGCCAATGTTAGAGAATTGAGGCGCAGGTATGACAAAGCGGTAAAATTACCATCAGAATTTGTAGCCCAATACGCCCTAACTAGGTCTCAAGCATTGGTCGCGTGGCAAGAAGCACGCACAGCTTCAGATTTCAGCATGTTTCAACCTCATCTAGAAAAGTTGGTCGACATGACCAATCAGAAAATAGATTATTACGGAGTTGACACAACTAGATACGACGTGCTACTAGATGAGTACGAATTTGGCATGAAAGTAAGTGATTATGACCCTCTATTTGCCGGCCTAAAGAGCAGGTTAGTGCCATTATTACAGAACATCATGGAGGCTAAGAAAAACAATCCAGATCCCAAGTTACCAACAGATATCTCATTTCCAGTCGAAGCTCAAACAGAATTTTGCAAATTAGTCTCCAATGCCATGGGATTTGATTTTGAAGCCGGTAGAATGGACGCCTCAACCCATCCATTTTCAGCGGGACTGTGGCCTGGAGATACTCGATTCACAACTCGATTTGATGAACAGGACCCATTTTCATGTTTATACGCAGTTATGCATGAAACAGGTCATGCATTGTATGAACAAGGTCTTGACGCCAACCATTCATTTACCCCTCGTGGCGATGCAGTGTCACTAGGAGTCCATGAATCTCAAAGTCGTTTTTGGGAGAATCAAATTGGCAGGACTCCAGCGTTTTGGAAAGTAGTCTTGCCTTGGTTTAAGCAACAGTTCCCAAATGCGCCAGAATGGAGTCCAGATGAATTAAACAAAATTGCTAACTGTGTTGAGCCAGGATTTATTCGAGTCGAAGCAGATGAAGTAACCTATAATCTTCATATTATGTTGCGTTATGAGTTAGAGAAGAAAATCTTCAACGAAAATTTATCAGTTAAAGACATACCAAATACTTGGAATCAGATGTTCAACGAGTGGTTTGGTATTGAAGTCCCAGAAGATCGTATGGGTTGTCTACAAGATATCCATTGGTCTATGGGTGCATTTGGCTATTTCCCGACCTATACATTGGGTAATCTATATGCTGCACAACTCCTTGAAGCGATGAGTCAAGAAATAGGCGATGTCGACGAAATAATCGAGACTGGCGACTGGTCGCCAATGCTTGACTGGTTAAGACCAAAAATACATCTTCAGGGCAGTAAATTGACGCCTAGTGAATTAATTGAGCAAGCAACAGGGTTACCACCGACTCCTCAACCATTCATTGATTACGTTGAATCAAAGTATTCCAAGTTATACAATCTGAGTTAATTACTCTTCAGAGTCCTTTTCAGAACCCATAGCTACAAGTTTGTCTAGTCTTGCTGTCAAGTCGTTGATTGCATCCATTAAATCGTTGGTTCTGTCATCTTCATGGTCGCTGCCAAATGATATTCCAAGCATGGTAATCATTCCACCAGCCAGCATAGTTAGTGCCGGCCAATATACGTCTGCGGCAGTCATACTGCCATCTGCTTCTATTCCGCCCCAAAAGGCTCCTAATATGAATACTACAAATCCAATTATAATTTGCTGGTAACCACTGCCGAGAGTTTTTTCTAATTCGCTCATGTTTTCTCCTCACGGTGAAATTAGTGGGTTACTATTTATCCTTATTTCAATAAAAACGGCTTTTTTGGGTATTTTGACTAGTTCCAAGGGTTCATCAAGATAGGTTTTCCAACCGCCCCAGGCTCAACTAGTAATCTGCCCTTTTGGCCAGTTACTGGAGACCTTTCAAACACTGGAGTTCCATCAACCACAGTCAAGACAGGCCATCCGGTGAGTTCACGCCCTCTAAATGGGTTCCATCCGACTCTTGCCCACGAGTTTTTATCTTCAACTACTGCTTTTGCAGCCATGTCAACAAGAACGATATCACCGTCATAGCCTACCTCTAATTTGCCTTTACCAATCATTTGGTAGCAATCAGCAACATCAGTTGACATCCAACGTACTACATCTTCCAAAGAGCACTTCCCGTCATTTACATTTGTTAGCATAACAGACAATGAAGTTTCAACTCCCGGCATTCCGCTTGGAGCATTAGGAAAACCCTTTGCTTTATCGTCAAGAGTATGCGGCGCGTGGTCAGTAGCAATACATTGAATCGTACCATCTGTTAATCTTGACCACAGAATTTCTCTATCGGCTGCATATCTTATTGGTGGGTTCATCTGTAGTCGAACACCTTGTTCAGCAACATCAGTCTCGTCAAAAGTCAGATGCTGTGGCAGCACTTCTGTGGTGATAATAGGGTGCTGTTCAGCCTTAGACGGTAGTGAGCAATAGTCGGCCAAATAATCAGCCTCAATGCCTGAGGTTAGGTGGAGGATGTGTAATCTGTGGCCAGTTTTAATAGCTAATTCAACAGATAACTTGGTGGCTAGTAATGCAGTAATGTCATCTCTGTAATATGCATGTGCAGCAACATCAGTACGACCTTCAACTAGTTTGCGACGCTCGTTCATCCTGTCTTCATCTTCAGCATGTACTGCAATTAGTCCAGCAGTTTCAGTAAAAATTCGTTCTAGTGCAACTTTATCCGAGACCAGCAAGGTGCCAGTTGATACGCCCATGAAGATCTTGATACCACAAATACCAGGTATGGCAATCGGCTTATCTTTAGTGCCAACAGCATCTTGTAAGTCCTCTACATTATCTTCAGTTGCTCCAATAAAAAATCCATAATTGTTAATACATTTACTGGCCGCAGTGTCCAGTTTACCTTGCATGCCTTCAAGAGTGGTAATCGAAGGAACATTATTGGGCATATCGAGGAAGGAAGTAATGCCACCACTTACCGCCGCCGCCGAGCCACTTCCTAAGTCCTCTTTTTCTGGTTGGCCAGGGTCTCTAAAATGTACTTGAGGATCAATACAGCCTGGCAATAAATGTAGTCCGGTGCCGTCAACAAACATTTCACCGTCATGGCTTTCTAAGGTGCCTGGCTCAGATACCTCAGAAATTATACCGTCTGATATGCGTAAATCACCTAGTTTTGTAGTTTCAGGCAAAACCATTGTTGCCCCGCTGATTAAAATATTCCCAGTCATAGTATCGGTTCCTAGATGTTGGGGGAAGTCGGTAATGAATGAACTTTAAGGTCATCGTCGCCTAGATTCTTTAGGCCTGAATGCTTGGCAAACAGTGTCATTCATATCGATGTAAGGGCCACCAATTAAGTCTACACAATAAGGCACAGCGCGCCAGATTTCATCAATAGTTTCTCTAATTGATTTAGGTCTGCCAGGTAGATTGAACACCAAACACTTCCCTCTAATACCGCCAATTTGTCTTGATAGTATGGCAGTAGGAACATACTGTAGAGATATTGCTCGCATTTGCTCGCCAAAGCCGTCTAGAATCTTATCGCATACCGCAGCAGTTGCTTCGGGAGTTACATCTCTTAAAGCGGGTCCTGTGCCTCCAGTGGTCACAACTACAGAACAGCCTAAATCATCACACATTCGCTTAATTTCGCGTTCAATCGCTGATTTTTCGTCAGCTATGCATGAATAATTTATTTCTAAAGGGCTGACTATCGCTTCCTTGAAAAATTGTAAAATTGCCGGTCCACCTTCATCTTGGTACTCACCAGAACTAGCCCTATCGCTGACAGTAATGATGCCAATTCTAGCCAAGTCGCCACAATTGCCGCTGATGCCCTGAATAATGGTTTGAGTATCCAAAAGACCACCGAATCAATGTTCTCCGTATTTTGCTGCAACATCTGCATGGAAGTTGTCTAGTAGTGTGTCTTCGAATAATTCTGTTTGTCTCCTGACTTTGGTTGAACGGATGTGTAAGAAAGCAGCGCCAACAAAGACGATAATTATCAATGGAATTACCGCTTCCAATTTGTATTGGTGCATGAATTTAACAATACCTTCAGCAGTATATGCCCAAGTGATAGATGCAGCAGCTCCTCCAATGAATGTTGCAGCAAGTACTCTAGTGAATTTCATTCTTGACAATAGTCCAAGCATTGCACCGACAAGTACACCAGATGCCATAAACGGTATCCAAACAAACACAATTAGGCCCCAAAATCCCCATTTGTTGATCATTTCACGCTTTTCATTAGCCATGTATTCTACAGTGGATAGCGTGTTGCCAATAAAATTGGTTTGCAACATTTTGCCGCCAAGCCCGTCTTGTTTTGCGACAGCCACAATTCTGTCATCATTCTTGCCACCACTTTCGACCCTTCCTGCACCAGACCTATCTGACAATGTGGAAACTTGATTTCTTGCTTTCACAATCAACTCTTGGCTGCCGAGTAAGTCTTGATTTCTATCAGAGATGTATCGATATAATTCCACTTCTACTTCATCGGTAGTCTTCTTAAATCTAAAGAAGGCAAATCGCTGAGTTGGTTTGTAGATTACTGACACAAAGATTACTTTATCATCACTAGTAACCACTGCACCTTCCATTCTAACATCAGTTCTTCTAGCAAAGAATAAGTCTAGACTATCTCTAACTTCATCCTCAACTCTAGAGAGCGTATGTAGTTCGGAAAAGAATGAAGCATAATCTTGCTCTTCTTCAGTATCAGCGCCTTCAGCGCCAGCACCGATGCCAATACCACTTTCAAAGTCAATAGCTTGGTTTACTCCAATTGTTTTGACAGTTAGTTGCACTGGTTTGAACACTCTGAAGATGGCAAATTCCTCTAACACTTCTCGTAGAATTTCAGCACGAATATCCTTGCTATCAGATAGAGTTCCGTCTGTATTTTTGTACGGTACCATGATATCTATCGATAATTCTCTAGATTCCAATTTGTATAATTCCCAATCAATATCAATGTGCAATCGCTTTGAGGTTTTGCCAAGTATATCCTCAACCACTCTAGCAATGTGAGTCCTCGACAATATGTCGTCGGTTTCTTGATGATATATTTTGTACATAACTGGATAAATAACGAGCAAAGTAACAGCAGAAAGTGACAGTGAGATAAAAGCCATCCACCACGCTGGAATACCTGCTGTTCCTCCAGTTAGCATTGCAGTTTCTCTGCCACCTCCTAGTTCAGCAGCCATCAAGAGATATCCCCATTCACCCAAATCCTTGGTGGTCCAACATGTTCGAGGACCAGGGTCTGAGATAGTCACTTCTCTGTGAGATTCTGAGTCGACAAACGGTAGGAATGAAAAGAAACCTCCACCTTTAACTTCGAGTTCGAAATCTATCTGTTTGGATAGTGATTCAGCCCCTTCAACAAGCGAAGCATTGGCCAAATCATCGCTTTGATTGTAGACTTGCACTAGTAGAATAATTCGGTATTCACCCACATCAAGTTCATCAAAAGGGGCTCTAAATTCGCTTTTCCCACTTGAAACCTGAACGATTGTATCATCGGTAGAATTTTCTAGCCAAGACTCACCAACGTAGTTCAGTATTGTGTAATTCATGTAAGCATAGCCGTCTGGTAGATTTCTTCCGGAGAGGTCAAAGTACTCAGCATCGTTCTCAGGGAACATGTGAACCCACGGTTGATCTTCGATATTTTGGCACTCATCACCAGTATCAAGGAAGGTTTCAGAGGCTTTGTAGTCAAGGGTGGTCGACGAGCCAAATATTCCACTTGACATGCCAAATAGCAATACTGCAAAGAATATCCCGTAACCAATTCCAGCAAATAATATGTAATCTTCTTTGTTGGAAAGGAATCTACGTTTACTGGTTTTGGTTTTCCGACGCCTAATTTCCTCTAATTCTCGAGTAATTTTGTCTCTAGCTTTTTGCTCGACATCAACCTCTTCGATAGGCTCGTCAGACTGCTCGAGTTCCTCGCCCATGACACGCATACTAGAAACTAGCAAATTAATGCATGGTTCATATTCTACTTCATCAAAAGCCAATAGGCCACTTGTTTGCCTACTATTAGTTGGTGGGTAGGGCCGGACTTGAACCGGCGACCTCAGCATCTTCAGTGCTGCGCTCTCCCAACTAAGCTACCTACCCGCAAGTACCTGCGGAATGATTTGGCATTTCAAATCTTCCAAAGAAAAGGTCATGATTAGTTGATGCCATCAAGAATTGCTGCTTGAACTTCAAAAAGTCCATCTAATCCAGCGTCAGCTTGTGCAATAAGGGCGAATAATTCCTCGCCAGAGAAGGTAGACTCTTCGCCAGTGCCTTGCAATTCAACATACTTGCCATCAGCGGTTTTTACCACATTCATGTCAACATCTGCATTGGAATCTAGCACGTAATCCAAGTCTAGGTAGACATCTCCTTCAATTAATCCTACTGAGATAGCAGCCAAATCGTGGGGTATTACCTTATTTTCATGTTCCATTTGTTGTTCGGGGGTTAATTCAGGCGCTTTCCAACCAGCTTTTCTCTCTTCATCAGTTGGCCGTAAGTCAGTTGGCAAACATTGCCCATTGGCGATTAATCTCCTTACCGCCAAGCGTAGTGCTAAATTAGCCGCAGTAATAGATGCACACCTTGTACCTCCATCTGCGTTTAGGATGTCACAATCAACATTTAATGCAACAGGTCCTAATTGCTCTAAGTCTACTGCTGCACGAAGTGACCTAGCGATTAACCGCTCAATCTCTTGAGTGCGACCTTTGGCGCCTCGGCGTTCTCTGCGGAATCGTGAATCAGTAGATCCAGGCAGCAGTGAGTATTCAGCATGAACCCAGCCTTTGTTAGAGTCGCGCGGAAACCATCCAGGTAACCTTGCCTCCTTGGTGCAACATGCTAGTACCACAGTATCTCCCTGCCGGTAAAGAATAGAAGCGAGAGCATTTGTGGTAAAATCAATCTCAACCTCAACATGTCTCATTTGGTTCGGTTTTCGGTCAGTTTCAAACTCAGTCTTGAATTTCGCCATGATGTGCGCACAACTCTTCTTTCATCAAGTCTTCTCATTTTCAGCACAAATTTACGATGAGCAGATTGAAGTTCTGAATCATGTTGGCTGGGCCATGAGCACCAAAAGGGTGGTTATTTGTGGAGTAGCAAGAACTCCAATTGGCAGTTTCATGGGCACTCTTTCACCGATTAGTGCGGTAGAACTAGGAGTCCTAGCCGTCAAAGAATTATCTTCAAGAGTTGGTTTTGATGCCTCAAGCGGAATTGTTGATGAAGTCTATTTTGGTCAAGTATTGCAAGCTGGCTCTGGGCAAAACCCTGCTCGGCAAGTTGCACTTGGTGCAGGTCTTCCAGTAACCACTTCAGCAGCAACAATAAACAAGGTATGCGGGAGTTCTTTGGAGGCTGCTATGTTAGCTGCAAATAGTATCTTGGCGGGTAAATCAAAGGTTGTTGTTGCAGGTGGTATGGAGAGTATGTCCAATGCGCCGCAACTCTTGATGGGCCAAAGAAAAGGTAAGAAAATGGGAGATTCAAAATTAATTGATTCGATGATCCATGACGGCCTATGGGATGTCTACAACGATATTCACATGGGTAATACCGGGGAAACAGTAGCCCAAGAGAGTGGCATAACACGCAATGATTCGGATAATTATGCAGTTAGAAGTCACCAAAGAGCAGCAACTGCTTGGGATTCAGGATGGTTTGATTGGGAGACTTTCCCCGTTGTTGTACCAAAGCGCCGAGGCGACGATGTCTTATTCACTCGTGATGAGGGAATAAAGTCTGCTACCAATGGTGAAATTCTATCAAAATTACGTCCAGTATTCAATAAAGCAGGACAGGTTACTGCTGGTAATGCTAGTACACTAAATGACGGCGCTAGCGCTGTTTTACTTGCAGATGAAGATACCGCCAAACTAAACGGATGGGAAATCATCGCTTACATAGACGATTATTGCACCAGTGGAGTTGAGCCTCATAGAGTTATGAGTGCCCCAATACCGGCCATTAGAACTCTGCTCGAGCGTAATGAACTCAAGGTAACTGATGTAGATATTTATGAGCACAATGAAGCGTTTGCCTCAGCATCTTGTGCAATTGCCAAGGAAATCGGGATTCCAGATGAGCGCTTTAACCTCCATGGTGGCGCTATTTCTCTTGGTCATCCGTTAGGCAGTAGTGGGACAAGATGTTTAATCACCCTTCTTGGAGTAATGCGTCGCACAAATAGTAAATCAGGCATTGTAACTCTTTGTTTAGGTGGCGGAAATGCAGTCGCAATGCTAGTTAGTCGCCACTAACGGCGAATGGTTCAATATTCAACTGTAGGCAAAAAACCGCAGTTTTGGACGGATGGTATCAAATAGGGTTGGACGGCGGGATGGTTTGTTGGATATGGTGTCATTTACAGACCTTGGAGTTTCTAGCAGCCTAGTTAAGGTGCTGGCAGACCAAGGAATTACCGAACCGTTTGAGGTTCAAAAAGAGTCAATACCAGATGGTATGCTTGGTAACGATCTTTGCTGCCGTGCGCCAACTGGTTCAGGTAAGACATTGGCGTTTGGTCTGCCGCTTATCGAACGTACAAAGAAGGCTGAACCAGGTTTTCCTACCTCGCTTATATTGACTCCAACAAGAGAGTTAGCAGAACAAATTTACCGGGTATTAGATCCACTTTCTAGGGAATTGGGGTTATACACCTATGCAGTATATGGGGGAGTGTCATACACTAAACAATTCAAAGCATTTGATCGTGGCGTAGATATTTTAGTGGCTTGTCCAGGCCGTCTACTAGACTTAATGGATCGTGGTTCAGTAAATCTTGAGGATGTAGAAGTTGTTGTTTTAGACGAAGCAGATCGTATGGCTGATATGGGATTTATGGAACCTGTTTGTGATATTCTTGATGAGTGTAAGAAAGACCGTCAAACGATATTGTTCAGTGCTACTTTAGATGATGAAGTTGGTGAGTTAGTTCGTGATTATCAAACCGACCCGGTAACTATTGAAGTTGGTCCAAAAGAGGTTTCGATGGAGAGCATGACTCACTTTTTCTGGCTAATGCCGCACTCTAAAAAATCCACCATCTCTAGCGAAATTATCAGGAAATGTGGGCGGACGATTGTGTTTTGTCGAACTAGAGCCGGTGCAGATCGGGTTGGTGACGACCTACGGCAAGACGGTTTGTCTGCGCAAACGCTTCACGGTGGTCTGTCACAAAAAAATCGTGATAGGGCAATGCAACGTTTCCAGCATGGTGAATGTATGGCTTTGATAGCCACCGACGTTGCAGCACGAGGAATTGATGTTGAAGCAGTCAATTGTGTGATTCATTATGATCCACCAGAAAATGGTAAAGCGTACAAACACCGTAGTGGCCGAACCGCTAGGGGCGGTATGACTGGTGTAGTGATTTCTTTGGTGCAAAAACCTCAGAAGAAAGCCACCAACAGAATTCAACGTGACGTCGGAATCAATGTTGAATTCAAGCCACCAGAATTTTCAGATTTACCGGAATTTGAAGTAGAGTTCATTCCAGCAAGCAAGGATCGTGGATTTGATTCTAGGGATCGCAATGACTCTAGAGGTGGCCATTATGGCGGACGAAACCGCTCAGGCGGCGGAGGTCGCGGCGGTGGTGGCGGTCGCTTTGGCGGCGGAGGTCGC
>QXXX01000050.1 GCA_009887195.1 Candidatus Poseidoniales archaeon
GAGATGGATTCCTTGGAACTGCCATGGATGATAAGAATCAATATGGACCGTTAACTATGATGATCTTGTTGCTTATCGTAGCAACTATTACCGGATTAGCGTTAAAATTACTCAGTTGATTCAATTTTTCTTGACGCTTCAATGCTGGCTGGATTCATGGCAATTCGAATGAAAATTATTGCCAGCAGTGATGATATAATGAAAAACACTCCGACATAATTAGAGATATTATACCACATCATACAGACACCAATCAGCGATATGTAAGCTACTAATTGACAAACGGCCGATGCTCGGTTTAATCGATCTTTCATTTCCTCGCTAAGTTTGCCAGAATTTTCCATCAAAAATGTATAGATAAGGAAATATATCCCTTGAAATGGTAAAGTGGCAGCGATTATTGCTAAAGCAATTTCTCGAATAAATTTTGGATTTGACTCTTGTTCAATTCCTTGAAACAACATGACAGCTGTATTAGTACCCAACAATGCAGCCATTATTGTCCATCTTTTATCCTGAGAGGATGTTCTACTCTCCACATTGACAGACTTATCGGACATTGAGACTAAATTCATCAACAAGGGTTTCAACATTTTGGCAAGTTATTGCAATAGGATAACTTTTACCGGTTGTTGTGGTGTTTCGGAGAGAATCTAATCAAGATTTTAATCGAAATGTTATAGGATGTTGTCCAAGACCCCTAACCATGGCATTCTGCCCACTAGATTACCGGTACGGTTCGCAAGAGTTCAAACACATATGGTCTGAACTTGGAAGACATGAAAGACAATTAGAAGTTGAGAGGGCCTTAATATGGGCTCATATGCAACTTGGTAGAGTTTCTAAAGAAGACTATGAGGCTGTTGCTGCTATCTCGAATTCAACTTCAGTTACCAAAGAACGCGTCTCGGAAATCGAAGCAGAAACTCGGCACGATATTATGGCGTTGACTAAAGCTATGGCTGAAGCAGCAGGTGATGCTGGTTGGTGTATTCATTTAGGAGCTACCTCCAATGACATTGTAGATACTGCTGTAGGTCTTCAACTGAGAGACAGCATGGTTATGTTACGAACAAGAATTTGTGGTCTAATCAGTATTTGTGCTGAAGTCGCAGAACGAGAAAGAGATACCGTAATGCTAGGTAGAACCCATGGTCAAGCGGCTGTCCCCATTACTTTTGGATTAAAAGCTGCAGTATGGCTAGATGAATTAAGAAGACAATTGATTAGACTTGATGAAAGAAGCCCAAGAATTGCTGTTGGTAAATTCCTAGGGGCAGTTGGAACCGGTGCAGCACAAGGTGTGCATGCTAGAAAGTTGCAAGAATTAATCATGACCCATTTAGGGCTTGGTGTACCACTGGCAACCACCCAAGTTGTTGGACGGGACCGATATGTGGAATATGTCTCATGGTTAGCCAATGTGGCCACAACGTGTGAAAAGATATTACAAGAAGTGCGTAACTTGCAGCGCTCTGAAATTGCTGAGGCTGGTGAAGGATTTGATGTTGAAAAGCAGGTTGGTTCATCAACCATGGCTCACAAGAAAAATCCCATAAAGTCAGAAAATGCCAGTGGACTTGCGAGAATAGTTCGTTCAATGATAATACCAACTTATGAAAATGCCCTTCTATGGCACGAAAGGGATTTGGCTAATTCATCTAGTGAAAGATTTACTCTATCCCATGCTTCTGCTTTATGTGATGACGTCATGGCCAAAACCACTGATGTTTTGAAGAATATGTGGGTTGATGCTGAGCGTTGTATGGAGAACATCAAATCACAGCGTGGACTTGTTATGGCAGAAAAGGTAATGATTGAACTAGTTGAACATGGAATTCCAAGAGATGAGGCTCATGAAATACTTAGATCTGCGTCATTTGAAGCAGTCGATAAAAAAATCGAACTAATTGATATTTGTAGCAGAACACCCGAAATAGTCGCAGCCTTCTCCATAGAGGAACTGGAAGCTATGTTTGATCCAATGAATCATATCGGAGTATCAGGGGAAATTGTCGATGAATGTGTTCAATTAGCTAGAGAAGCCATCAAGTGAGTTCGAAATTTTATTAATCTTAAAATGGCCTCTGCGACCCAGCCATCGCTTTTCACCCTCGAGTTGTATTGACCCGGTAAAGTGAGGACCATGTACGACTAAAGTCTCATATTCACCACCTTCGCCATCAACATTGAACCGAAACTTATCTGACAAATCGATTAGTCTAGCTAAAGATTGTTTTGTTAAGGTTTCACCTAACCATGATTCATCTAATCCATCACATGCAACACTTGTAATAACAACTCCAAAACCGTGTTCCACTAATCCAGTAATGTGACCCAGTGACGATTGATGCCAAAGAGGAGTGTAGCTAATAATTCCCAATCGATGACACATACGTTCTATTCGGCTTTTTTGATAATCTGAACGTAGAGCCCCACATACTAGGGCATCGATTGCCAAATTGCTGAGGGACTGCTCTAATTCATTGACTTCTAAATCTTCTATTCCTTGAGTTTTAATTGGAAGCCATGTCGTGGCAGATAATTTTGCTTGATGGCCGACTATTTCTGTCCCCGGGATTTGAAACATCATTGAATCGTCACCTTCAACAATCATTGTCACTAAATGAGTAACCTCCCATCCTCGGCATATCGACCACCACCATGCAGCGGAAGAATCTTTACCGCCTGAAGAAAGAATTGCTACTCGCATATTACATTCCAGAATCTAACTACTCATGAAATTGATTATCTATTCGTAGGAGTTATATGGGTCGCAGAAAATGGGTTAATACTACGACTAGACGCAGGGCTATGTAACCCTCATGCTCATAAAGTGTCGACTCGAGGAATAGATAGGTGAGAAGATGCAACCAAGTGGAAGAGGATATGATCATGGAATCACAACATTCAGCCCAGACGGAAGATTATTCCAAGTTGAATACGCAAGAGAATCAGTAAAACGTGGTACAACTACGGCAGGACTCAAGTTCAAAGATGGTGTAGTTTTAGTTTGTGACAAGAGAATAATTAGCAGATTAATCATACCAGAATCTATCGAAAAAATGTTCAAAATAGACAACCACGTTGGTGTTGCCACATCTGGTCTAATGGCTGATGCAAGACAACTTGTCGCTCGCTCAAGAGTCGAGGCTCAAGTCAACAGAATTACTTACGGAGCAACTGTTCCTGTCGATGTCCTGGTAAAGAAAATCTGTGATTTTAAGCAGTCCTTTACCCAATATGGCGGTTCAAGACCATTTGGTACTGCACTACTAATCGGTGGAGTTGATGATAATGGAATTCACTTGTTTGAAACAGATCCCAGTGGTGCATATCAATCGTATCACGCCGGGGCAATTGGTAGTGGAAGAAATACAGTAATCGAATACTTCGAAAAGAACTGGAAACCGACTTTAACTCTTAATGCTGCTATGAAGTTAGGCCTAGAAGCACTGAGAAATGCCAATGATGCAGAACTTAATCGTGATGCGGTAGAAGTAGCAGTGATTGATTCATCTGGCTACAGATTCCTTGATAGAGATGATGTCAACAAGCAAATTGACCGCCTAAAACCACTTGAAGAGTGACCGTCAAGATGAAGGGGCACCTTCCACATGGATAACATGAGGGAGACGTGTGGTCAGCTTAGATAACTCAGTGCTAGCAAGGATGGAAAAAGGTGGCAAACGCTACGAGTTACTGGTTGACCCTGAAATGGTTGACGATTTCAAAAATGATCCGGACTCAATAAATATCGATGAATTTCTGGCCATGGATGAGGTATTCCACGACGCAAGAGGTGGAGAAAGGCCTACTGAGGAAGCAATCGAGAATACCTTCGGCACCCAAGATATTTTGGAAATTGCTAAGACAATTCTAACTAAAGGTAGTATCCAATTAACCACTAATCAGCGCAAAGCAATTGTTGAGAAAATGCGCCAGAAAATCATCCATCACATTCA
>QXXX01000051.1:0-496 GCA_009887195.1 Candidatus Poseidoniales archaeon
TTTCGTTAGCGTTAGCTTGGAAGGAAATGATCGCTGGAACTTCATACTCATGTTGAACATCAATCCATCGCTCTAAGCCTGGTAATTTTTCTTCGGTAGTTTTGAGTAACGTCACTACTTCATCATCTGCAGATAACTCACCTTGCCAATTGAACATTGACTTCACTTCACTAATTAGAATACAGGCTGCAAGTTTGTTCTCTAACAACCCGCGGGCGATTCTCTCTGCATGTTCCCTGCTTGGATGAGTAACCAGTACTAGCCTAATTGCCATGTCTGCGCCTAGGGGTGTGAGTTTTTCAGCCCGTCGATGATTTACAACTCAGTAATATCGTTGCGGGTGAAGTCAACATCGAACTTCTTGACCGCTTTCTGGTAAACTTTAGCGTCAATATCGCCCTTTCTAACCAGTCCGGACAATGCTGCTAGGGTGATTGATTCACCATCGATTTCAAAGAAGCGGCGTAGCGCCTCTCTAGTATCTGAGCGGCCAAAC
>QXXX01000051.1:506-9470 GCA_009887195.1 Candidatus Poseidoniales archaeon
TTTCGTTAGCGTTAGCTTGGAAGGAAATGATCGCTGGAACTTCATACTCATGTTGAACATCAATCCATCGCTCTAAGCCTGGTAATTTTTCTTCGGTAGTTTTGAGTAACGTCACTACTTCATCATCTGCAGATAACTCACCTTGCCAATTGAACATTGACTTCACTTCACTAATTAGAATACAGGCTGCAAGTTTGTTCTCTAACAACCCGCGGGCGATTCTCTCTGCATGTTCCCTGCTTGGATGAGTAACCAGTACTAGCCTAATTGCCATGTCTGCGCCTAGGGGTGTGAGTTTTTCAGCCCGTCGATGATTTACAACTCAGTAATATCGTTGCGGGTGAAGTCAACATCGAACTTCTTGACCGCTTTCTGGTAAACTTTAGCGTCAATATCGCCCTTTCTAACCAGTCCGGACAATGCTGCTAGGGTGATTGATTCACCATCGATTTCAAAGAAGCGGCGTAGCGCCTCTCTAGTATCTGAGCGGCCAAACCCATCAGTGCCAAGGATCTCATAATTTTCTGGCATCCACTTTCTAACCATATCTGGTACTGCAGCCATATTGTCTGATACAGCAATAATTGGAGTTTTAGAATCACCAAGTTGGGTTTGAGTCCAAGTCTTCTTGGCTTCTTTACCTGGATTAAGTCTGTTCCAACGGTCAACTTCTAAGCCGTCTCGGCGCAGTTCACCATAGGAAGTAGCTGACCAAATTTCGCTTCTAACGCCAAACTCTGCCAACTTCTCTACTGCATCTAATACTTGCAACATGATTGGCCCTGAGCCGATTAAGCGCACTACTGGACCGTCGCCTTTTGGCGCACCTCGTAGCATGTAAAGTCCCTTAATGATGCCTTCATCAACCGATTTTGGTTTAGCCGGCATTGGATAATTTTCATTGTAAACTGCGATGTAATGGATTACGTCTTTGTCTTCATCAACCATCTCTTTGATACCGTATTGAATGATGGTCGCCAGTTCGTAAGCAAAGGCTGGGTCCCAGGCACGCACTGCTGGGTTGGTGTGCGCCATTAGTAGTGAATGTCCGTCTTGGTGTTGTAATCCTTCACCATTGAGTGTAGTTCTTCCTGATGTTGCACCAATAAGGAAGCCTCTAGCACGTTGGTCAGCGGCTGACCAAATTAAGTCAGCAACTCTTTGGAAACCGAACATCGAGTAGAAGATGTAGAACGGGATAGTCATGCAAGCATGAGTGGAAAATGAGGTGGCTGCGGCAATGAAAGTTGATGTTGCCCCCGCTTCGTTAATACCTTCTTCAAACAACTGACCGGATGCCGATTCCTTGTACTTCATCAGCACTTTGTGGTCGACTGGCTTGTACAATTGCCCTTCTGGATGATAAATTCCGAACTCAGCGAATAGTGGATCCATACCGAAAGTTCTCGCCTCATCTGGAATGATTGGCACGACTCTTGGACCTACTGCTTCTGACTTCATTAGCGAACGTAGTAGCCTAACAAATGCCATGGTGGTAGAAACCTGCATCTTCCCTTTGGTACCCTCATCAAATTCGCCGTAGGTTGAAGGATCAGGGGTAGCAATATCAACTGGATATTTGTTTCTTTTTGGCACAAAACCATTGAGTTGTTCGCGCCTTGATTTAGCATAAGCAACCAAGTCTGGAACGTCTTTTGGATGAACATATGGATAATTTTCCAAGTCTTCATCAGTAAATGATAAGCCCATATCATCACGCATGAATTTGATGTCATTTAGATCGGCTTTCTTCTTTTGGTGAGTGGTATTTCTGCCAGCGAATGCAGGTCCTAGTCCGTAGCCTTTGATGGTTCGAATAATTACTACGGTTGGCTGGCCTTTGTGAGCTACTGCTTGAGCATAGGCCGCATGCAGTTTAACGAAATCATGCCCGCCAACATCTTCGCAAAGGTTTTCTAAATCTTCGTCGGAATAATCGCTAACCAAAGCGGCTAGTTCTGGAGTGTTGAACAAATCTTGACGGATTATTGCCCCATCTGCAGTCATGATTCTTTGCTCATCACCATCAACTAGTGCCGCTAATCTTGCCACTAAGGCACCATTGGTATCACTAGCAAACAAGTCATCCCAGCCACTGCCCCAAAGTACCTTGATGACATTCCAGCCTGAGCCTCTAAATCTGCCTTCTAATTCTTGGACAATTTTTGAGTTACCTCTAACTGGGCCGTCCAGTCTTTGCAAATTGCAATTCATGGTCATGATGATGTTGTCTAGACCTTCTCTGGCTGCTAGTGACAATTGAGAGAGTGACTCAGGCTCATCTGATTCTCCGTCGCCCATAGTGTACCATACTCTGGATGAGGTGGTATTGCACAGACCTCTAGACTCGAGGTATTTATTGAATCTAGCTTGATGTATGGCAGTCATGCCACCAAGACCCATGCTGACGCTAGGGAATTCCCAAAAGTCTGGCATCAATCTTGGATGTGGGTAAGAAGACAGGCCTTTGCCGCCAACTTCTTGACGGAACAATTCGATGTTTTCATCAGTTAGTCGGCCTTCTAGCCAGGCTCTAGCATAGATTCCAGGTGAGGCGTGGCCTTGCCAGTATAGGTGGTCACCAGAACCATCACCATCTTTACCGCGGAAGAAATGATTGAAACCGATTTCCCAAGCGTGCGATGCTGAAGCATAGGTTGAGATGTGCCCACCAATACCGTCAAAGTATTTGTTGGCTCTAGTAACCATCATCATGGCGTTCCATCTAATCACTTCATGAAGGCGCTTTTCCAGGACTAAATCACCCGGATAGTTGCCTTGATTAGATACTGAAATACTGTTGACATATGGTGTGTTAACAAGATCAATATCCACACCAGACTCTCTAGCAGCATTTACTGTTGCTAGTAATATCCGTCTGGCTTCTTTGTCGCCCAGTTGGTTTCTAACTGCTAGAATAGAGTCGATCCACTCTTGTGTAGCAACAGGGTCAGGGTCTGGAAGATTTAACTCAGATTCAAAGCCCAATGTGACTCCCTCTGTGTCTATCCTGTTGCCCTCGGCTTTCAAACCCTTCTAACTTTTACAAAATCCCAAAATTAACTGTGATTTGGCTATTATCTTCGTTTTTAGGCTAAAAAACGAGTTACTGGATTAGGTTTAGTAAAATTTGTCACGGGTCGAGTCGGCAAAACACATAAAGACCTCTTTGCATCGCCGGGAATCATGTCTGTAGAAGCAATGGTACAAGCAATGATTGACGATTTAACCGCCACCCTAGGTGATGCTGCAAAGCACGACAAGGGTAACTCCGCTGCCGGAACAAGAGTAAGAAAGGCTATGCAAGACAGCAAAGCTGCTGCTCAAGATGTTCGTGTTCAAGTTCAAAACGACAAGAACAACTGAAGTTAAGAACGTTTAATCTCAATTAAGACCTAGCGAAAGCAAGGTCTGGAAACCCATTCAAATTGTGGTTTCCATTAACAATACTCAAAGGTAAGCGACTGCTGTTTTACCATATGGAAGAGCGAAAGGTATGGATTTCCATCCTTTTTGTTGGTCTTTTATTCCATCTTTCAGCCGCTGCTGTGATGCCTTTGGGCCTAGATGCACACATTCATGCAAACTATGTTACAGATTCAATGAGTGATGATGAAGCATCACTTGATTGGGGAACTGTCAGAACAGATGGGGCCAATTACTCAACTCCTTCAACGGTTGAGGCTGACGATAAATGGGCAGTATGGCACACAATTATTGGCGTATGGTTGAGTATCTTTGGCATTTCTTTAATGTCCCTACATATGTTATCGCTGGTCATTTCTTTGAGTTGCTTAGCCGCAATATACTTGCTAACCAGCAAACTTTGGGGCGCCAATAATGCTCTAGCATTAACTGCAATATGTTCGATATATAGCCCGCTTGTCAGGGCTAGTGGCAGGTTATATCAAGAGAATATTGTCTTGATGTTGGCTACTTTAGCTGTCTATGGATTATTACAGACTAGACGAAAACAAAACTCAACTTGGTGGCTATTTGCTAGTTTTATTTCATTAATGACCATCTTATCAATCAAGGGAATAAATCCCGCTTACTCGATTGTGTTGTTTTTCCCTGTCGCCTATGCAGTAGTCAATGACCTCAATATCAAGCCGTTGAAAACACCGGTATTACTGGCTGGGTGTTTGCTGTTTAGCCTACTAATGACTTGGTTGAGAACTGATAGCATCACTATTGATACAATATATTTCTTGCTTCGATCTCTGTTTGTTGGTGGCTTGATTTATGTTGCCATTGGCACCTTATTCTTCAGTTCAAACAATCAAGAAAAATCTGCTGAAGCTGATTTCCTATTACTACTATCGCAACTAGTATTTATTGCCATAACTGGCTATATTGTGATGCTACTAGAAGTAGAAAAAATATCGCTAGGCATTAGTGCAAGTTTGACCGCTGAACAATTCAGTTACATCTTCCGCTATTTATCAGTACTAATCGTACCACTGTGGTGGTCATATCTTGCTAGAAGCAAACAAAATGAAATCAAATTATTAGACAATCCAAGAAGATACGCGATGGTCTATGCCATTATCCTAATTTTCCTGCTTAATGCTACTATGCTACAAACTACCAGAGGTATGGAATATGTGGGTGAAGAAATTGCTGACTCTGTCGAAGCAGGTGACAACATACTGTACATATCTGAGCCATATCACGCTATGCATCGTTTGTATACTTTACAAATCTCAATAGACCCAGCCCATGACCGAGATATCACAGGTTACTGGGCTGATTATTCTTACAATTGGAGCCATATAGTTACAGATTCACAAATTGATTGGGTAATCTTTACTGATGACTGGCAGTCATATCTTGATGATGATTGGACTGAGTTTGACACCGATACTGATTATATTGTTTATCATCGGAAATCATCGGTTTAATTGACCAACGGCTCATGGCAACAACATGAGCGGAATATTAGCGGGAACCAAAATTGTTGACTTGTCCCGAATTTTAGCTGGACCACTTAGCACCCAAATGCTGTCAGATTTAGGGGCTGAAGTAATCAAAGTTGAAGCACCATGGGGCGATGATACTAGAAAATGGGGCCCACCATTTACCACTGGTTTTGATGGCAAACAGGTTGCCGCCTACTTCCTTGCTTGTAACCGCGGCAAGCAAATAATTTCCATGAATCTAAAACAAGAAAAAGCGAAACTGCTAGAGTTAATTGCCGATGCTGACGTGATTGTGGAAAATTTCAAGCCCGGCACCCTAGAACGCATACTTGGAGAATTGCCAAAAGATGTCATCTTATGTTCAATAACAGCATATGGACAAGATGGTCCAAGACGAGATGAGCCAGGCTACGACATCGCATTACAAGCAAGAAGTGGAATCATGAGTATCACTGGTGATTCTGATGGTGCACCGGCCAAGGTCGGCGTTGCATGGATTGATGTTATCACTGGACTAAATGCATGTAATGCTATTCTTGCCGCAATAATTCACAAGATGAAAACTGGTGAATCAAAGAAAATTGATATTTCGTTATGGGATTGTGCAATTGCCGCCCTTGTTAATCAAGCCCACAATGCGCTGGCTAGTGGTAAAGATCCGCAACGAATGGGAACTGCCCATCCAAACTTAGTACCTTACCGAGCGTTTCAAGCAAATGATGGATGGTTTGTCATTGGTGTTGGATCGGATGATCAGTGGGCAAAATTATGTGGTCATTTAGCGATTGATGTCAAAGAAGCATGGGCAGAAAATGCTGGTCGAATTAGCGACCGCGGCCAAATTGAAGCAATGCTTGCTGAGATTGTCAATAAACACAGTCGAGCAGACTTAGAGGAGTTACTCAAAGGAATTCCTTGCGCACCGGTAAATACGATTACTGAGGCTTTAGCTGACAAACAGTCAACAGCGCGAGAATTGGTAACGCCATACAATGGCGTAGATGTTCTGGCAAGCCCGCTTAGATTCTATTAATCTAAAACGAGAATAAACTGGTTTGGCCACTTTCCCTGATTAGGCCGGCCTGAGTTAATTTCTCCATAGCATTGTCCATTCGACGTTGGCTGAATTGACGGTCGATTTGCAAAAACTGTTTGAGACCTGCAACGTTAATCTCGCCCATTTGTAGTGCTTCAGAAGACACTTCATTTGATGGATGGTTGCGGAAGATTTCCCGAATCTCATCAAGACGTTGCGGAACTTCCTTGTCTTTTTCTGCACAAATAGTTTCGATGTTACCAAATTGTTTGATTAGTTTAATACCGGTTTTCGGCCCAATTCCTCTGATTCCCGGGTGGAAATCAGTACCAATCATAATGGCTAGGTCAATTAGTTGGTCGGGAGATAAATCATGTTCGCCTAGTAAGTCTGCTAGAATTATTTTTTGCGCTTTGACAACCCTGCCATGTTGCTTATTTCCCGCAGTCATCATGTTACGGATCAATACTGGTGTGCCGTACAATAGTGCATCCCAGTCTTGGGTCGCTACCGCATCTAATTGACCGATTCTGGCCATAACTGCGGCTTGACCTTCACCTTCTGCTTTGGCCGCAACCCATGGAACACCCAGTAAATCGAGCAATTGTTTGGTTTCTGCAACCATTTCGGGAGTGTAGGAAATTATCCGCTGAGCCATCTTTTGTGCTAAGGCAAAATCACCTGCATCAAGCGCCTCTTGGTGAGTCTTTCTTGCTTCATCACGACGCGCTTTACGCATAGCCAATTCATCTGCTTTCAGTTCAGGAGCCTTGCCGTCAAAAATGAATACTGGCTTGATTCCAGCAGCCAGTAAAGAGGTAGTTCGGTTGAGAAAACCCATCAAATGTGACACGACTTTGCCGTTGCTTGACTTTAGTGGTCCGCCATCACCCTCTGGGGAACGATCACGGATTGTAGTTAGAAATTGGTATGCTGTTAGGAAAGCATCAACCCCAATTCGCTGACCTGAGAGCGAGGTCAACTCAAGGTTCTCCGGTTGCGCGAGGTCTCGAAGATTACAGCCCATGTGATTGACTACCAGTCTAAGCATGTCAATATTTGCATCCGATTTGGTCAATTACCAGAATCGTCTAGTAACAACATGGCGGAGTTAATGGCATGTCTCAGAGGCTGGCATGTGGCTTTAGCTACTGCTGAGGTTGAGGCTTTAGCACCGCAAACAAAATTTGTGGCTATGAGCCCGCGTTTGCTGGTCAGTAGTAGTCAATTAGAGACTACAGAATTACAGCAAATCATAACTTGCTCCAGCGGACTTCAATGTTTCTTAGATAATTATGTGAGCATCAATCTTGAACACGAAACTATCGAAGATTTACTGGAAAAGGTTACTCAAATGATTCAAGGTGCCAAATTCAAAGGCTCTCTAGCGGTTAGAACAATGAGAATTGATGGGCGAATAAACGGTTTCTCCACTCAAACGACTGCCGGCAAAATCGGCTCAATAGCCGTGGCTGAACAATTCACTATTGATTTAGAAACTCCCGAAATTGAAATTGGTCTAATTGCTGATGGCGGGTCTAATATTGTGGCGTGCGGTTGGCTGGTTGGCAATTTTGACGATTCGATTGGCACTGCCAATAGAAGAGCCACTGAGCGGCCGTTTTTCCGCCCAATTAGTTTAGATCCTCGCTTAGCAAGACTTGCGGTAAATCTAGCATGCGGACCAATCGATACGCAGGCTGTACTTGACCCAATGACTGGAACTGGTGGCTTTGCCGTGGAAGCAGTGATGATGGGGCGAAGATGTGTTGCGGTAGACATGAATCAAGCAATGGTTGATGGAACAACGCAAAATATTGCTTGGGCACTACAGGGGCAGTCAGCAGAAAACGACTACCAGGTGATAACTGGAGATGCTTGTGAATTGAGCGAAACGCTCGAAGAATCGTGGCATGGACAAATATCAGGTATCGTATTAGACCCACCATATGGCAGAAACTCGCACGGCAGTCAAAGCCACTATGATTTGATTGGTAAAACCCTACAAAGTGCTAGAATGGTGATTGGTAACAACGCCAAATTAGTGCTTATAGTGCCAATTATTCCAGACAAAGATGACACTGGTGAAATAGAATTACTTCACGGTCATTGGGAGGAATTGAAGCAATTACTCAGCGATTGTGGAAGTACGATTAATGGACAGTGGAAAGAACACGTTCATGGAAGTTTATCCAGACTCATTCTCCTCGTATCAATCGCTCCTCTAGATTGAGTAATGTGATTGAATCCTCCTCTGTTGGAGTTTCGAAATCTGAACCATAAGGGCAACCATCGTCGATTATCGCTTGATCTTCACTGTTAAGCACGGCCGGATATATTTGGCAGCCTTTCGGTCTTATATCGTAAACAGAACAAATTCCCTCAGCAAATTTTTCCGCCGAATCAGTGAGCAAAAACATACACGCTTTAGTTAGATCATTATTCATTAATGTCAAAACTCCTTTATTGCTCCAGGTGAAGTCTTCAACTTTCATACCGGTACGGCGAGATAGGCGTGCTGCTTCGGACCTAGTCAGTGGCATGGTCGTTTCTCGACAACACGCAGAACAGGACCGCGTTATGCATGGTAGTCTACGGCCCATGCAGCGAGTAGTGACAAACCATTATTCAATGAAGGGGTCAATTACTTAGAAAATACTCAATTTGTCTTGTTGAACATACTTCTTCAAGAAGGAGTTGTTAGTGGGACCAAATACGGGCGATTAGGGTAGTCTGGATATCCTTCCGGCCTTCGGAGCCGGAGACGTGGGTTCGAATCCTGCATCGCCCGCCACTAACTAATACTAACAAAGGGCGATAGATTTCCAAATCTACTGAATACTATCGGTTAATTGGAAAGCTGCATCGCCCGCCAATATGTACTGATTGAAGTGGGCGATTTAATTGTCAAATATCGTGTCATAAATTGGTTATTTGGTTAGTAGATAATTGAAACAATATGCTCTACGTTGATAGTTTCTTGATTGTCATCAAAAGTGATTGATA
>QXXX01000052.1 GCA_009887195.1 Candidatus Poseidoniales archaeon
GTACGAAGCTTCGGCGACGTATTCAGTCCAGCAGCACTAATGTTCGAGCATCTTTATTTTCGTATGTATCCGCACCGCGAGTGCTCTTCGTCTTATAATTCATGCCAATTCGCTGCGACAATAGTCGCATCCATATCCGATTCGAGAGAAGATGGGTGCACGGTCATAGCGGTGGTGTTTACCTGGTCTCATTCCGAACCCAGAAGTCAAGCCCATCTGCGTCTATCCCAATACTGTGGTACGAGAGTCCACGGGAAAGGAAGTCACTGTGCCCCTCTTCTTTCATTCGAATTCCTCAACTAAATCGGCCGGTACCATTTTGGTGCCGGCCTTTTTTTTATTTTTATAATGACATTCTCCAGAGGTCTTCCTTTTATGAGTTCATGATTTGGCGTGGTTGATTGCGATGACTGTAGACTCCGCTGACATCTTTGGTAGCGACCAAGTTGGTATTCATTTGTCAGCTGTAGGTGGCTATGTATTCCATCCTCCCGAATTGAGCGAACCCATTAAAGAAAAGATCGATAACGTTCTTGGATTAGAGTCAGTTGAACTTAACATCGGCGGTTCTAACCTTATCGGAGCCTTACTTTGTGGTAACTCCAAAGGTATGGCAGTAGCAGATATTGCTACCGAATCTGATATTGACTTACTCACTTCCTACGGAGATGTCGTAGTCATGGAAGGTGGAGTAAATACTGCGGGTAATCTATTATTGGCCAACGAAACTGGTGTTGTTGCCTCTCCAAGCATTCCCGAGGATGGTCTTGAAATTATATCTCAAGTTATGAAAGTTGATGTGGTTGCTACAACAATTGCTGGTCAAGATGTTGTAGGTAGCCTTGGGGTGACAAATGATCAAGGCATATTACTTCATCCTGATGTGACTCCAGAAGAGGTTATGCTTATTCAACAAGTGATGAAGGTACCACCAATGGTTGGTACAGCTTGTTTTGGCTCACCATATGTTGGTGCTGGAATATGTGCTTCCAATAACGGGGCAATTACTGGCAATGAGACTACAGGTCCTGAAATGAATCGTATTGAAGACGCCTTAGGATTCCTTTGATTGCTTGTGAAATGTTCAAAGGCCTATTTGGTTCAAAGGTAAACATGGGCGAGATGCTATACCAAGGGAAAGTAAAACAAGTTTGGTCAACCGATGATCCAGATATTCTAGAATTTAGATTTACCAATCAAATTTCTGTATTTGATCAAATCATACCATCCTTGATTCCTCGTAAGGGTGAGTCACTTAACAGAACTACTGCTCATTGGTTCAAATTGATTGAACAAGAAGGTATCTGCGGCACTCATCTAGTAGAAGTTAATGCGGCTGACAGATGCTTGGTAAGGAAGGTCGAAGTTATCAAAGAACCAGGTGCAATACCTCGGGATATGGAATGGGTATTCGTTCCACTCGAGATAATCTGCCGACATTACCTTTCAGGTTCAGCATGGCGTAGGTTCCAGCGTGGTGAATTAACACCTGAACAGCTTGGTGTAGCAGCAGACTGTGAATATGGTGCAAAACTTTCCAAGCCATTTTTGGAAGTCACTACAAAGTTTGAAAAATTTGATAGAAACATTACCAATGAAGAGGCTCTTGAGATTTCTAACATTACACCGGATGAGTTGAATGAAATATTTGATGTTGTGCTAAAAGTAGATGCTCTTATTGAAAGAGAAGCCGCAAAGAATGGTCTAATTCATGTTGATGGCAAGAAAGAGTTCGCACTTGGACCTAATCGGAAAGTCGTACTTGTCGATACTTTTGGAACTTTAGACGAGGACCGTTGGTGGGATGCAGCAGCATATGAAGATGGTGAATGTATAGAGCTGTCAAAGGAATTTGTTAGAACTCACTACATTGAGACTGGCCATCAAGCGGAATTAAAGCAGGCTAGAGATACTGGTGCAGAGGATGTACCTATCCCAGAATTGCCACAAAGTGTCATTGATGATACAGCGCAATTGTATGCGTCAATGTATGAGAGACTAACTTCACAAGAGTTCTAATTATGAATGTGCTCGATGCATGACACCAGAATCTCGACGTTCTGCTGCCTTTATCATTGATAAAAGATGTTTGATTGCATCTCTTACACCACCATCTAAAGGTTCGTCTGACGCAACAGACCAATTGCGTCCTCCTAGTAACTTTCTCAATTCTACAACTTCTTCAAAACTTAGAAACCCGAGGATATTCATGCCTCCCTGTCCACCATCATATCTTGGTGTGTCATAATTATCTAGCGTGTTAAAGGAATTTAATTTGTTTAGTAAATTCAAAGTTTTATTATATCCTTCATTAGAGGATTTTACCCGATTATTAGGTCTTAGAAATTCCAACACATAATTGATAAGTGACCCATTTCCGTATGGGAATCTACCAAATCGTTCCCTCGTCAAATTATCTCCTATAGTCATAGGTTTACCTTCTTCGTCCAGATGAATTGAACAAGTAAACAATAACATGGGATCATCCCAAGTCATTTGTTCTAATGATAACGGATTTACTAGGCCTTGATCAACTAACCGATTACGTATTGATGTGCGATTCAGCAATAATTGTTGCCAATTCTCTTCTTTTGACGGTGAATCATCTGATAAAATTGCAGTCAATTCCCCTGCTATGTCACCATTACATGAATGTAAAGTATAGAATGCTGTTGTGGAGTCATGGGCTTGGTCTAGGTCCATGGCTTGCGGAATGCTCCGACTAAATTAATACCTTGCAATTAATCATTGAAGAAATCAGCCATTCTGTCTCCTAATGGTCTAGTATCCTTTGGTTTGTCATCGGACGACATTTCATCTCTAATCGATGCAAGTCTACCAGATGCAGTGTAATCGTCTTCTTGAACAATTGTTGGTCCAACCGGTGGTGCCTCATCAATGTCGATAGGTGCAGTGACATCTGCTTCTTGTTCAAGTTCTAGACTGAAATCATCTATTTCATTAACTATTTCTGTTACTTCTACTACTTCATCTGGTTCTTGATTCGGAGTAGCTAGTTTAGTTATTTCTTGTTTAGTTGGTTTTGTCTTGTTAGAACTTTTATTATTGAGTAATCCAACAAAATATGCCAGTGATAGTAAAGCAACTGCGGTTAGTATTCCAATGATAAAGTCTGATTCCTCCAACGCACTGGTCTTGGCTGGTTGGAAAAATGCTTGAGCGGTATCGTCCTCTGGATTATCGTCTATATCGTAAGGAATACTACATCTTAACTCTGCCTTTACCAGGTCATCTTTATCCAAAACACTTGGACCTTCAATCTTGATAATAGGTGCATAATCTATACCTCCAATATCAATTACTTGGGTTTCACCTTCCCAACTACTACCTGGTGATTCAACGGTAAGTAAGCAAGTTATACCGACCAATCTCTGATAAGAATCTCTAGCAATTGAAATTCTAATGTCACCATTTGCGCTAAGTTCAGAAATTCCTATGTTCCATCCGTTACTTCTAGCAACTACATCTTTGGTTGTGGATTGGATCTGACGCCCATAAGAATCAACAATCAACAAAGTTAGAGTTAATTCCCCAGCCTCTGGTTTCCAATTACTAGTGTTGACTGCAAAAGATTCGGTGGTGTTAGCAGATATGGAAAATAGTGATTCATCTAATTCGACATATTCGCCCATGCTGGTAATCAGTATTACTGACCCACTAAATATTTCATTCTGGGCGGCTGCTAGGTTACAAGAAGCGACACTCGTTGATAGTGTTGCCATACCTAATTGCTCCAAAGAACTAGAGTCAAAAGTACATGAAGCTGAAAATTGTGGCAATTGATATCCAGCAGAATGAATATGGTATTCTTGCCCACTATTGTCGTTAATGATGGAAATATTTTGTTTATTATTTGATAGTGTAACTACCAAATTTTGGTTTGATATTGTTACTAGCGAGTTAACCGAAATGTTTGAGTCTGAGACGCTAATTTCCCTTGTATCGCCACTAACTCCGGAGATTACCGGGGTAGATTGAAAGACAAAACTAGAATCTTCTACTGAAAGGGTCATAGTTTGCATACCAAGTATTGGATGTAGTATCTCTATTGTAGCAGCAACAGGTGATTTATCCCAATTATTATCTGGTGTTAAACTGACGGGGATCCCCATAACTTGACCCGGAGATATGACCATACTTTGTGGGTTAGTAATTGACCATTGACTTGGAATACCCGATACTGAGATTTGCACAACTGCAATATCATTGCCAGAGTTTACCAACCAGGCAGTTGGCATTCCGTTATCTGATTGATTAACCGCCCAAAACCCATTTGAATGCAATTCAATACTCGGAGATGTTCCGACTCTGACAGGTACTTCTTGTATAGTTTGACCTGAACCGTCTCCATCAGAAACTCTTAGTCGTAATACCCCTACTTCTCCTGCCCCAGCATTTTTTGGCGGGTTGACAAAAATAGTAACGGTTGAGGTGCCATAAGGGTCAACTTCCACGCCATTTTGTGGGACTGTTATATTCCAACCGTCACCAGCCTTGGTGTACCATGGCTGTCTAGCAAGATTGCCCAAATGCTCAACATTCAGTGTTAGATTTTGCCCGTCTGGATTAATTATCAAATTGGTGTCAGAAATGTTTAGTTTCCAACCTGAAACTTGGACCACATTAAATATTAATGAGATGTTATCAACCAATAAGTCGTCAGAAAATAATTGTAGTGTTAAATCAGCAGTAGTCCCTGCCCACGCATCTGCTGGGGCGGTAAACTGCAGTTGCATACTTACGCTCTCATTTACTTCAATATCGGAAAAATTCATTTCTTCAGCCTGCCAAATACTGTTGTCTTGCCCAAAGTAACTTACTTGAAAGATCGGCTTTACTACTAAATCATCCATTGCATTACCTGTATTAATTACTTGATAATCAAGATTGATTGACTCTGATGGTGTTACTTGGTGGTTAAGTCCTTGGCTGAACGAAGCCTCCCAATTATGATCTGGTTCTGCCTCTATCAATAAATCAACAACGGTGGATACTGTTTCATCACCAAGAGAATTCCATATGAAACGAAGAGTAAATGGTTCTTGTGCAGGGGTGTCCTCAGATAGCATAACATCTACAGTAGCGATTGTTGTTGCTAATGGTCCAAGTGTTCGTTGTGGATTATAGGTGGTGAACTGTACTACAGGAGGGCTGCTCATCTCATTGTGTTCGATTACTTCTGCTGATAACAAAAATTCATCTTCTCCATTGCCAGGGTTTTCTAGTCGTAACAGAATTTGGTTAGTTACCTCAACAAATAAGGCTACAGGTTCACCAATTTGGTCGGGAGTTGGTTGTAATATTGTTGCATCACTTCGGAATACTTGTAGTACCTGCATACTGAAGTCTAAATTATGGTTTGGGTCACTAGTTGAACTAGTTTGAAAGAAGTGACGTTGAGGGACTGCATTAACCGGTAAATCAAGATATATATTCCCACTAAACGGTTCATCAGCTACTCCAGTTACCTCGATATTGCTGCCATTGATGGTCAAGTCACCATCTGTACTCCATATCCAGTCTGTATGAATCATACTTGCCGATGCAGTATTCCAGGAAATCTTGCCGTCATTTGGTATTGTTCCATCAACTTGCCAATCTAATGTTTGATTGGGTAATGTTCTTTGATGAGTCGGCTGAATGGTCACAGCAGTTGCTGTAAAGTTGACGGATAATTCTTGACACAACGTATCTGCACCACTACCAATGCACATTGTCATAGTGGATGTGGTTACTGAACTCAACTGTATGTTCTGAGGTGTATTTAGATGAACAAACAATTCTTTTTGTTCACCAGGTGCTAAATTCAGCGAGAAAATTTCTGTACCACTTTGGTCATGTAAGGTTGGAGTTCCACCCCATGAAGGTGCAGTCCAATCGATGGATGTGGTGGATTCAAAGGCATTTCCAAGGTTTTCAACCATCATCCATGCTGTGGCAATGTCCCCAGGCCTACCGTAACCCAATGTGTTATCCAGGCCACTTGGTCCTACGATTGTCAATCCACGCGTCCGGAGTACTTCCAGTGGCAGGATTGTATCAAATGTGACATTTTGATCGAGGTCTAGGGTCAATGTCATTACGACAAAGGAATTATCATCACCTAGTGCTGATTGTGGAATTGATACAACAAAGTCAACATCATTTTGAATTCCAGTAACTAATGTTGGATTTAGATTTTGGTTGGTGTCAGGGTTGATAGACCAGCCATCAGGAAGATTAGAGTCATCCCATGTTAATGTCCAATCTTCAGTTCGAGAACCTGTTGATAGCACAGATATACTGACTATTTCACTGGTTCCTGGGTTGATGCGGGGTATATCGTTTGGAATATCAATTTGAGCAGCATAAGGTTCGACAATTATGAGGTCGATGGTTGCATTATTGTTATCTTTGCGAGATTCGCTTAAGTTAGAATTTACATCGATAATTATTTCGAAGGTATGAACTCCTAATTCTGCTACTATGTCAACACTGAATGTATAAGGTCCACCATTGCCAGATGGTGCTACAGGTTCAACATCAGTAAATCTCTGTCGTGATATTTCATTACCATTTTGCAAGATTGCCACATCCAAGTCATCTTGGTTGTCTAAAGTTCCTATATTGCTAAACTGTCCTGTTACTGTTACTAAATTCCCTGGGTCTGGTTGACTTGGATTGAAACTAATTCCTCTATTGTCACTTAGTGGGGCGAAATCTGCTACATGCTGAGAAACTAGAGTATCACCAATCAAAATATCTAATGTCCCATCATTATCCATGTCAGCTACTGCAGGGGCAGACCAAACTCTGTGGGGCATGCTGAGGGCAGAAGACCACCCATCTGATACTTCAGATGAGGTTCCATCAACTCCATCAAAGGCCCATAGGCGCTTGCCAAATGGTACAATTATATCAACCACAGAATCATCATTTATGTCCATCCATATTGGTGGAGCAACAGCAATTTCATCATTATCATTGCCGCTACCTCTCTGCATATCTTTAGACCACTCTTTAATTGGAGGGTCCTCGGAAATATCATGGCATCCTGCCATGCCTTTCCGATTAAAATTAATACTGGATTCTGAATACCATGTCACCCAGCAAAGTCGATCATGAATTCCATCATCATCGGTATCAATTGGTAATGGTTGGGCATCAGCATATCCATTTGGTGTTCGGAATTCAAAGATTTCATCCGTTGATGTCATCTCCATAGCCACGAATCTAGCTCCGTTGCCTGGCGTTCGACCGTTAGAGTCAGTTGGAATAGTTAAGATCATTTCTGGAGCACTATCTGAATCTAACTGAACTACTACAGGCCCAGGGAGGCGCAATCTAGGTGCATCTGAGTCCGAATCGGTACCATCAACAGATACACGCTCCCAATCTAGAGACCCAGTTGCCCCATCGATTCGCCAAATCCACATATTTCCAGAGTTGGAATCAATTGTAGTCAAAACAATTGCCGTTGTGTCATCATCAAGCATACCCCAAGCAGGGTCAGAGGGGTGTGTCCCTCTATCAAGTACTACTTCCCAATCGAAGTCTGTGGGTGTTGACGTGCCTAGAGATAATGCAGTGACGGTTGGGTTGTTTGAGTTACGGTCTACCAACGCCACTACTAATTCGGCATCTCCATCGAGATCTAAATCAGCAATAAGTGGCTGAGTTATTGATTTGTGATCACTTTGAGAGGTAGCAAAATGTGGACTGTTAATACCAATGCTATAATCAGAATCACTCATCGACCATAACTTCTCATTTTCGTGACCAGATTTGACCCATCCAGATTCTGAACAGCTAAGTTCTGGTGACCACACTTCAACCTCAAAGGTCGAATCGGTATCATATGTTAGGATTATTTCTGGTTTCCCATCTTCATTAATGTCGGTTAGCATTGGAGTGGAACGGATGGCCTCAGTTTGTCCAATTTCCACTTCCCAAGCAATTTTTGCATCATCACCAGTTACAATACTCATTGTGCTTGTTCCTGTGTCGCTAGATATTATTACGGCAAATAACTCTCCTTGGCCACATCTTTCAATGGATGCAGGTGTCGAGGTGACGGAGGCGGAAAAGTCACCAATAATTGACCCATAAGTATCCGCTCCATCTAAATCATCTAATGCTACCCAATTTATGGTGGGTGTATCTATTATTCCGTAAGTGGATACTTCTGCGACAGTTCCAGTGCCTGGGCCCCCGTCTGGGGAATGTATCGGCATTGAGCCATTATGGGTTGGGACTCGGCCGTATTGTCCCCATGGTTGAGTGGTAGGGTTCCACGGTTCTGCGTCAATAACCAATGAAGGCTGTTTTTCTAATAGTTCTGTATCGCTATTGGTAGGTGAATTGAAGTTTGATAATGGCATCAAAAAGAGGATTAATACCAAGAACAGCGACGTCTTTACGCGCCACTTATCTAAGGCTGTCGCAGATGACATCATTTGTAGGTGTGTCAATGGGGTTGTTATGACTTATGGCAGTTCGAACAGTTTTTGCATCAAATTTGGGGATTTCTGTTAAATCCCAAACTAGTCCGGAGTCAGTTAAATTCCGTTTCAATTAAATAGGGGTCGTTGGTGGACAGAATGACTACGGTCGATTCTATCCCGAGGTATTACCGGTGAAGGACAGGATAGCTTGCTATTCTTCCCTCATTCCTCTGAATCGGTCAAAGGAAGTGAAATGATGTACAAAGTCGTAACAAAAGAGGATACAATACGTATTCCAGCGGAATACATGCGTAAAGGTCAATCATTAGATCAACATATAGACAGACTCTCAATGACTGCCTTTGAAGGTCGTTTTGATGATGACAATAGATTTGTCTTGGTTACTTCCAACCACACAACACTAGGCCGTGGAAGAATTATTCACGGTGATGGAGCAATTTACCAGAGAGTTAGATTCGATGCAGTATTGTTCTGTATGGATGATTATGAAGTTGTTGAAGGAGTAGTTTCGGAAGTCAATGAATTTGGCGCCTTCGTTAGAATTGGCCCAATGGAAGCTCTATTACACAAATCTCAGATCATGGAAGATAGCGTTGATGCTAACGTGGGAATGGGCTGGATTGAAGGAAAACAAACCGGGCGCAGACTTGCGATTGGCGACTCTATTCGTGCAAGAATAGTTTCTCTTTCACCTGATACCAGTGATCCTCGAAGATCGAAGATTGGTCTTACTAGTAAGCAACCAGGACTTGGATGTCATAACTGGATTGAAGAAGATAACAATGAGTGAGGTGTAAAGTATGGTAAAAAACCCGTTCGCTTGTGCTGAATGCAGCATGATTCTTCCAGACCCCGAAAAGAAAAAAGAAATTCCTCAGTGCAATCGTTGCCCAACAGCACAAGTCACTACAGATTGGCAAGGATATGTTATAATCATGAATCCAGAACGCTCTGAGATTGCTAAGCGATTGAATGTCGATAGACCTGGCAAATATGCCCTAAAGGTAAACATTAGATGAGGTGAAGAAAAATGCAAATTGTTGATAGAATGGAAAACAAATTATTGAATCGTATCGAGATTAAATTCAGTATTAGGCATAACGGAAAAGCAACACCTTCGAGGAAAGATGTAATGGATTTAGTTAAGACACTAGAACCAAAGTCTAATCCTGAACATATTGTAATCAAATACACCAATACGAGGTTTGGGCAACCGTTAACTACAGGTCTTGCTTACATTTACGGTGATGTTGACTCGATGAAGGTAGAGCCAGATTACATCCACAAGCGACATGAGGTTTTCAGAGCAGCAAAGGCTGAGCCAGCTGCTGCTGAAGAGCCGGCAAAGACAGAAGGAGGCGATGAGTGATGGGAGACGGACCTAATTCAGCAGGCAAGTGGAACAAATACTCAGTTGGCGAAGATGGCAAACTGGAGCGCAAAGCAGAATTCTGCCCACAACCAAGTTGCGGCCCTGGTATATTTCTAGCAGTTCATAAGAACCGCATTTCTTGTGGTCGTTGCGGCTACACCAAAATGAATGATGAGTAATTACTCTTCTTCTTGGGCATCAATAATGTCCCAAGTGCCATCATTACACAGATAAATACCCGAGTTACTATCTATGTGGACAGCTATTTCCGATAGTTGTGTCCGAGACATGGATTTGGCTGATATGAATGCCAACTCACGCCAACCCGCTATATGCCACCCCTGGTCACTATCACTCCATTCAGCGTGATTTATTGGCCCTGATAACTTGGCAGTTAGTTTTACTTCACCGGCTTCATAAACAGCAATTGTAGAATTATTTAATTGTAGTAAGTAATGTTCGTCATGCTTGAAAACTCCCTCGAGATAGCCATCTAGCGGGATTATTTTACTCTCAATAGTTTTTCCAGTCTTGATGTCAAAACGTATCAATCCGCCACCTTTAGACCACACCTCGTAACAATGATCATCGCAGGTAGTTCCAACAGTTTCCATTGCTCTAGGGATTTTAGCTAGTTTTTTCCAACTTGGTTCGGGTGCTCGCCAATTTTCAATTGCGTCAACTGATAGATTGTAGATTCCTTTACGCCATAATACGAAGGTGAATGAATTAGCATTAGCGGTAAGAGAAAGTGGTTCTGCGTCAAGTACGTGTGACCAAGTATTACCTGCTGGGTGAATGGATTTGTCAATAGTCTTCCTTATTCTTAGATCTCCTCGCATAACTCCCTCTTCAAATTCATTATTGAGGTCTATAGCAGCCATTCTTGCAAGTAGTAGTTCTTGGTCTAACCATGTGGCGATAAGCATATTATCGATTATGGCAGCATTCTTAATTGGTGTCGGAAATGGCCTTTTTTGTTGCCCTACTAAGTTTCCTTCAGGGTCTATTTTTTGTAATTCACCGTCGACGCCAACGACAATATGGCCACCCAGATAGGGCAAAACTTGTTTGGGAGTAAACCCAAGATTGTCTGGAATTCCCCACGCCATGACACCTCGAGTTGATTGAGGTTTGTCAAATCTCGTATGGAAAGAAGTCAAAAATGTTCACCTGTACAGGCTGCTATGGCCACTGAGGTTGTATCTGTGTTAGCAGTCAATCAAGGTGACATTGCATCATATAATCAGGCCAAGGTATTACTCGACAAATTCAGTTGGCAGCAACTAGCTCCTGTTGAGGGTAAAGCAGCCTACAGATTCGGTAAAGCGAGGATGTGGATGTTTAGTGATGGAATTCTATTTGAGGATGATATCGATAAACGTTGGAATATAGCAACAGGAGAGATCGTGTCTGAAGTGATTTTTCCGTCTAGGCACGCTGCTGCAAGTGGTAAACCTTCGTTGACTCTCCATCCAATTGGAGTTCCACATTTAATTCGTGGGACAATGCCACAATATGGCGGTAAAAGTGGTTATGCTCCACCACCGTCAACTAGGCTTGCATCATGGTGGAAGAAATTAACAAAATCTGTCAACGGTTCGTCACTAGCCGAACGGTTTGAACTTACATTAGAAGTCACTCACCACGGCCCATGGCTTGAAGTACCGGCACTATTCATAGAAATTGGTTCGACTGAGGAGACTTGGCCCGATGAACAAGCAGCAGAACACCTTGCCAATATTATTGCTGAAGGTCTTGGTTTCAATGGTGCAAAACAAGCGGGGGTTTGGGACCCAGTTAAGCATTCTGGTGAACTAGTATTAGTGACTTTAGGCGGTGGTCATTACGCGCCTAGGGCTAACAAATTAGCTTTGCTCGATGGCGTTTGGTTAGGTCATATGTTAGCCACATATGCATTACCTTTCGAAAAGCCTGAGCAGGAAGGGAGTTTACCTGGTGGTACATGGAGACAATCAATAAGTCAGGCATTAGCAGCAACCAAAGTTGCTTTTCCTAATGGGAAAATAATTTGCTCCATGGATAAGAAAGCGTTTAGAGGGTGGCAAAGACAAGCCATTAGAGATTATCTCTCTGCTGAGAATATCCCCCTACTTACCACTAAACAAATTCTTGAGTTGTTAGGCACAAAATGACAACCCTCATGAATCTCCTAGCAGACAGCGGTATGGGGTAGTCATGACTGGATGGTTCTCGAAAGTTGTTGTCGGCATGACCATTCGCATGCCAAAATGGTTTGTCGGTTGGGTTTCTAGGCGTTATGTGGCTGGAAATACCATAGCGGATGCAGTGAAAGTTATGCAGCGTTTAAGCAAAGAAAACGCTTGCTTTACCGTTGACGTTCTTGGCGAAGAAATTTCTACCATGGCAGAAGCACAGTATTTTTACGATGAATATGCCAAACTCATAACGGCCATTATTGAGAATGATCTAGATTCAAATCTCAGCATTAAACCAACTGCTTTTGGATTACTAATTAATCGTGAAAAGGGTTACCAAAATATACGTAATCTGGTTCAGATGGCGGCACAAAACGATATGTTTGTTAGGCTCGATATGGAAGATCATCGTGTAACTCAAGACACCATTGACGTTGTTGTAGATTTACATAATGAGGGCATCACCAATGTTGGTACTGTATACCAAGGAAGATTGTTTAGAACTCTTGGTGATATTGATTATTTAGAACAGCAACTGGGTCCAGGAGCAGATTATCGCATCTGCAAGGGAATTTATTTGGAACCAGAAGAGATCTCTCATACAGGCTACTCAGAGATTGTTGGAGCCACAAATGCAAGTATCGACCGGATGTTATCCGCAGGTGCTTATTGTGCTATTGCCTCACATGATAAACCGGTGATTGATCATGCTTTATCCGCCCTTGAATCATACAAGATGGGCCCCGGAATCGATGATCCGAGGTTAAATGCGGGTAAACCTCGTAATGGCAAAGGACCAGGATATGAATTCCAAATGTTACTAGGTGTGAGAGGTCCTTTACGCAGAAAATTAGCCGCCAAAGGTCACCGGACAAGAGTCTACATCCCATATGGTGAGAAATGGTATGAGTATAGCATTAGGCGTCTAAAAGAAAATCCCACAGTAGGCGCTCAGGTTGCTAAAGCATTTCTAATGCCTTGGACCAATAGACCTTGATTAATTTCTTGGTTTCTTTTTCTTCCGTTTGTTACTCGGAGTTACTCGCTTTTTAGTGACTTCCTTAGGTAATTCTGGATTTGGATTATCCCCTAGACGACCTTCTTTCCACGCTTGTCTTCTCTCCCGGGGTGTTTTTGGTTCAAAGTGTTCCAAATTCGGTGGCTCATGCAGGTAAATTCGCTTGATGTCTTGAGCTTCTACAGTTCCTTTCAAAGTTCTACCAGTTCCGGTGTGAATTGCTCTGATGCGCCAAACTTCCTCAGCATAATCCATCATTGTTCCTGCAGAGAATTTAGTTCCATAGTCGACTAACATAGAGGTTGAATCTGAAAATTCCCCCCTGGTCATAGTAATTTTGACCCGAACCATATCAGTTCTGAGTGCCGAGATAATCGATGCCTCAGTAGCTTTGATAGATTTTTTCTTTCGCCCAGATTTGTCGATTATCTGATTGACACTCCAAAGCATCTCTTCATCTTGAAACACATCGCCTAACAAGAATACTTCATCATCATCAATATCTAATTCAACCCTTTTGGATTTGGGCCCATCCGTTAATATAAAGGGTATTTTTATCGATAATGGTTCACGAATTTGAAGATTGTAAACATAATCGCACTCAATACACTTGACTAGTAAGTCTTTACCAGTTCCAACAGCCTTTTCTTTTAGTACCTGATGCTCTGTATATTCATCACATTCACTGCATACAGTCACATTTTCAACAACTTCTTCAGAGTCGTCTTCTGCTATGTCATCAGTCATGCTATCGACTCTCCCACAGCCCACTAGGTTTCAAGTAATCGCATGAAATATTTTGATACGAGAGTTCTTGAGAGGTGTACTGTACGGATAATCATGAGCGAAGATGCTGATACGACTCCTAGTCGTAAAGAGTTGCTCAGTCATTTACTTTCCAAGGTTAGCGAACTACCACGTGACGAGCCAATAATTGCTGCTAACATCAATGAGCAGTTGCAACACATGGGTCTCTCAACATGGTCATTATCAGCCATAAGAAGAATTAGGGATACAGTATATCGAGTAAATCCAAAAAGTATACTTGAAGTTGGTGGCGCTATAGGTCATCGTACAGCATGGCTGATGGATTTATTTGAACAACACAACCAACCTGAGCGATTTGACATTGTTGAGCAAGGCAACAAATTTGCCGTAATAATAAAACGTTTAGTAGACAGATATGAGGCCCCTTCATGGACTAATATCGTGGTTGGTGAGTTTTCAACTCTATCTGCAGAGTCAATGGCTTGGAAAGCAGCAACGATTTCAGGTTTACAAGAGGGTGAATCACCTCTAGCACACAGTTATGACGTAATTATTGTCGACGAAAAATTATCTAATTTGGCCAGTTACATGGAGAATTCTTTACAATTATTATCTAAGAATGGGATTCTCTTGACTACCGAACCACCAGTGCCCTCTGGAGATGTCGACGAGAATGATAAAGAAATGATGGCGATGGTTGATGGATTTAACGCCTGGATTGAACTTATCAAACAATCACAAAATGATTATCATATCGCCTTTTGCCCGGTATTTGAAGCGACTATTGTGGCATTCTTGCCCAAGTAATCAAGCAAAACTTGCCAATAAATTGGCGATTTGTATCATCCCATAACCATAGTCATCATCATGACCATCTTGAGTTGGCAATGGTTTTGCAGTATCCATTATTGCTTGCTTTATTTGTATTACAGTATCTTCTGAGGCTTGTCCACCATTAGTGCCTAGTTCAGGATTTTGTTCGAGTAATAATGCAATTGCTCCAGTCACGTAGACAGTAGCAGCACTGGTGCCATCGACTAATTGCCAAGTGCCTCGATTGTTGATTACTGGAACAGACTCTGCTGGAGCAACAATTTCTGGTTTTTCGTGCGGTTGATTTCTCGGTAGAATTAGTGGGAATAAGTTACCGTTATTGTCACCTGTAGAGGATCCACTCCAGTGTTCACCAGTTTGAGTTGTTCCACCGACTGAGATTACTAGTCGTTCACTAGAAGGATGCGCCACGTCACCATCGTCATCAGTGCCTCCATCATTTCCAGCAGCGGCAATCACCACGATTCCTAAATCGATAGCATCACTTGCTGCGTCAGAAGAATCTCTCCCGGAAAAAGGATTGAACGGAATTAGGCCTGGTGCTCCACCAAGTGATAATGAGATTATTTGTACACCTTGGTCTACACACCAATCGATTGCTTCTGCAACTACTGAATCTTCTCCACTACCATTTTCTGACAACGCTTTAGCAACTACCAAATCAACATTTGGCGCAACCCCTTCAATATACCCATCACCTACTAGGATTCCTGCCATACTAGTGCCGTGCCCTTGGTCATCATAAGGAGACGTTTGACTACCGACAAAATCTCGCCATGCCACTAAATTAACGCCATCCAAATCAGGGTGGCTAGTATCTATTCCAGAGTCAACAATACATACTTTTACTCCACTACCATCCCCACCAATCTCGTCGATCTGGACTAGTTCTTGATAAACAGATTGAGCCTCCAAAGCCTCAGAAGTTGGTCGTATCCCGAACGGATTCTCGTCAATTACTAAAGCAATTAAGTATCCAGTTGCCAAAATCACAGTTATGGCTAGAAATATGCCTATTATTGGCCTAAGTGAATCATTATGTGATAGGAGAGTCGCCTCTGGTATTTCATCAAAAGATTGGTTGTCACTAGTTGATTCCATAACTATCAACTGAATGCTTCAACTGCTTCACAAAAAGTATCGGCAAAAAGTTTGGCTTCCTCTTCAGTGTTGTAAAAGTAGGCTGAAGCTCGAAGTGAACCGTTTTCAATACCTCTTGAATTAAACCAAGAATGTACGCAATGCTGACCACTTCTAACCATTACTCCCGCAGCTTCATCAAGCAACAGCGCGATGTCGTGTGATGGTAAGTCACCCATTAAGATTGAACAAATACCGCCTCTCTTACTAGCATCTTCTGGGCCAATTATTTCAATTGGTTCAAGATGTTTAATTCGTTTGGTAATTATTGCGTTTAATTTTATTTCGTGTTCATGGACATCATCCATGTTTAATTCACTCAGGTACTCGATAGCCTTCCCGCTAGCAATCATGCCGGCAAAGTTGCCAAGTCCACCCTCAAACCTTGCTGGCGGTGCAGCCCACTTAACTGAGTCATAATGGGCCGTTTCAACGGTTTGTCCACCAGATTGAATCGACCTTAGTTCGTCAAGTAATTCATACCTGCCCCATAGCCCACCCATGCCAGATGGGCCACACATTTTGTGGATGGAGAACGACAGGAAATCAATGTCTAATGCCTGAACATCAACATTCATGTGTGGTGCGGATTGAGCTCCATCAACAGCAATTAATGCGTCATAGCGATGGGTGATCTCAGCGATTTTTGCAATTGGTATATCGATTCCATCTAAGTTGCCAACATGGCTAAGAGAGACCATTTTCAATCGTTCACCATGGTCGTCGCATAATTGTTCAAAATTTTCCAGATTAAATGTATTATCTTCATTGGACTTGACTATGATGTGTTCTATGCCTTGTTCTTCAGCAAGTTGTAACCACGGGACTAGATTTGAGTTGTGTTCACGATCACCGGTGATTATCACATCTCCTGGCTGCCAAGTTATCCCCTTGGCAATCTGATTAATCGAATGGGTAGTATTACGGCTAAAAACTACCTCATTAACCGATTTAGCATTGATAAAATCAGCAACTGATTTTCTAGAGTTAGAAACTAATCTGGATACCTGTGTGCCATAACGGTGAACTGAACGACCGCCACAACCTGGGTACATGCTGTAATAATCGCTAATAGATTTAATTACAGAATCAGGTTTTAAAGTTACACAAGCATTATCCAAGTAAGCCGGTGCATCTTCTTGACGAAGTGTGGGGAAGTCTTCTCGGAGTTCTGAATAACTCATCACCAAGCCTCCGTATCAGGTATAGTATCAACATATGGAATGTTGGTGTTACAAGATTGACAATTAAATCTTGAAGGATGTTCATCACCACAAGTTAGGCATGTAGAACCAATTACCCCAAAGGTTTCACAGGCAGGGTTTTTACAAGGCACGGCTATTTGACCGTCTAGTTGTAATGAGACTTCTACCGGAGAAGAGCATTCAGGACATTTGGCATCAGTAGCTAAATTCAACTGACCCTGCTGCATTTCTATTTCGGCAGTTAATGCAGCTGAAGTGCTAATTTTGGTATTAACTCCTAACATTTTTTGTGGGTACCAAATAAGTCCGAGGAATAATGGTATTACTACAATACCTGATACTATGTGAATAAATAAGGTAAAAAAGTCATCATTATTTCTTGTGGCAATAAAATTAACCCCACTCCATGCTGAAATAAACGCGGCAGTAAACCATCCAATAAGTACCGCTCCCCATCCATTCAGTGAATATTCATACATGTTTTGCTCCATTACTCTTACATCTTCATGGACATGATGTATTTGTACATATAAGTCTCTAGTGTCACTAACTGCTTTCCAAAAGAAGTATGAGAAAAAGACCACTACTAGCATAATTAATGTTCCGTACATCATGTCAGACAGCGATGAACCTGCTGGGAAATTTTGATTTTTCTGATGGAAGAATACGTTAGCTAATATCATACCATTCCACAATAGCATTAGGGTAATAGAGTGAATGCGCATAACGGGGAATTCTACCCATACAAAGTACAAGAAGACTATCCATGCAGCAATTGAGAGTAACATTTGGAAGAAAGAAAATGAGCCTATGCCAAACAAACCATCCATTCCTCTAATGCTTGTGTCGCCACCAGAGATGACGTCAGTAGAAAGAGAGCCCAGCACAAATGCTATGATTCCAAATCCTGCCATTAGGTAGTATTCTCGCTTCCAACTACTAGCTGCAAGCATGACCATAAACTTACATTGTTTGCCAATTTCGTCTATTTTGCCAAATATTGGATGAATATTACTAGCCTGACGGCTCAGGGTGACGTCGCGTAATTTAAGCTGAATGCCATCTTTGTCCTTAGCCACACCTGACTCAGCGGACGGCTCGCTCATACTAGCCCCTAAGCAACTCACCTATGAGTTCTTTCGGTTTTACGACTAAAATTTCTAGGCGAGAATGTTAAACGGGAAGTAGGCCACGGCGCAGATAAGCCGAGATCGCATAGCCTGGTAGTGCGCGCGACTGGAAATCGCGTGGGATCTTCCCTCGGGGGTTCAAATCCCTCTCTCGGCGCCAAA
>QXXX01000053.1:0-1933 GCA_009887195.1 Candidatus Poseidoniales archaeon
ATGTTTCAGCATGTATATTTTCCATCATAATCTGGAAACCATAGAAACAGCGAGCTTCTGCCCATTGAACTTCATCAGCGAAGTTGGTCACTAGATTCTCGTTAACAATACCATCGCTTGCAGCAAAGAATGCCAATACATGTTTTAGGAAATGTTGTTCATTAGCATTGAGTTTTTTCCAATCTTTAGCGTCTTCAGCCAGATCAATCTCTTCAGCAGTCCAAAAGGCGGCTGCGTGTAATTTGTACATCTCCCAAATATCTGAATGTTCAATCGGGAATAGGACGAACCTTTCAGGAGCTTCTTGAAGCATTGGTTCTATGTGTTCTTGGGAAAGATCTATCTCTGTTTCTTCTGTTGTTTTTGTACTGTGGTCGATTACCATACTGTCACCTCCATGCTGTTTAGTCGCGCTGGATTTTGTTCTCTCCCGAAGAGGTGTATAATACTACCTCCACTGACTCCTATGGAAATAGAGGTTTTTTGAGAGATTGGCTGAATTGGGAAAAACGACATAGAAACGCACAATTGAATTAAATTACCTTTCATAACAGGTCACTTACTACCTACGATTTTCCGTCTCTTTTATTCCTTTGTTTCCACTGTAGCATGTAAGTTAAATTATACTTAGTAATTGTCAATAACCGAGAGTTTTTCGCATGGATATGAACCTAGAAGTCGAAGTAGGGATAGCAAAACTCGAGCCTGATGCAATTACCCCAACTCAAGGCAGCGCACAAGCTGCAGGATGGGACCTGTATGCGCTTGAGGAAACCATCGTAAGAAAATATCAAAGTTCGATGATAAGAACCGGTATTGCTGTAGCTATACCTGATGGCTGGGAAGGACAAATTCGATGTAGGTCATCACTTGGCAAGAAAGGAATGATCATGCCTAACGGAGTTGGAACAATCGATTCAGATTACCGTGGTGAGTTAATGGTATTAGCGACCTGGATTGGGCAAGGGGAAGAATTCTTAGTCAGGAAAGGAGAAAGAGTTGCACAATTGCTATTTGCCCAAGTACCAACGGTCAAATTTATTGAAATGAATTATGATGAACTTGGAATTACCGACCGAGGAGTTGGTGGTTTTGGCTCTTCAGGAGAGTTCTAGCATTTGTTTTAAGTAGTATCGGAGAGATATAGATACTTGATAACATATGAAAGATAATTTCCACATAAATCAAGAATTAGCATTATTTGCCGTATTAGGAATAATGGTTGTATTATTTTGGCATAAACCTAATTCTAAAAAATCGAGAAATGTGCGAGTACAACAAATATTTGCTAAACCACCAAGTGCTTTTGGAGTATTTTTTGCCAAAACTATAATTTTAGGTATCTTAGTGATTTCAGCCTCTGCTCTGATTGAATATTCAACCAACATCGCTGACTATGAAGAAATCAAATGTGATTCTAGAGAACACAATCATCATCACCAATGTAATTATGAACAGTATACTTCAAACGATTTAAAATTACAATTAAATGGTTTCTTATTGACCCCTGAAGTAAACTTAGGAGTCGAAGTTGGTGATGAGTTACCTCACACAAATTCCCCAGATGGGCCTTGGTTTTGGACATACTATATTGCTGGATGTTTAGTCTTGACTTCGGGATTTAGCCTGGCCAAGAAACGTCGAAGAACACACGCTAACGATATGATTGAGGCTGAGAGTAATCTCAGGCCAATAATTAGGCGATTAGCACTCGACCCTAATGGTGTTGTCGAAGGCAGAATTGCCCTTCCTGAGCCAGTATCATGCTCAAAGACCAGCAGAAAAGAAAATAGAAGAATCGTAGTCATCTATTTCTTCTCAGCATTTATGATGATTACTACCCTCTTGAGTGTCTATGATTATTTTTACCGACTCGATTCGGGGATACATATGCTGCCAAAGCACGATTTGCAGGCATCGATACTTGCCGTTA
>QXXX01000053.1:1943-5707 GCA_009887195.1 Candidatus Poseidoniales archaeon
TGACTCTATGATCCCCAACATACTAAGAAGTCAACAAAACATAACTAAGCAGTCCCAGCAAGATGGAATACGTGAACAACCTGTCTCGGCAAAAGACGTGCTTGAAGAACTAGCTAAGGAAATGCGTGCGGCAAGGAGAGAATCTGAACTACTTCGAGGGCAATTAGCTGAGACAAAAATAAAGGTCTCAGATCTTGAAGGGGAATTAGAGAAGAAAACCATTGAACTAGAAGGAATTCAAGCCATCACCGTTGATATGGAAAGAATGATTCAAGAAAATGAACAACCAGGCAATAAGAATCTCTCCTTGATGGATTCTGTAATGGTCGGAGATAACCTGTTTAACGGAGATAAAATTGACCAACAAATTGTCAATGATCCAAAAGCCATCGCAAAAGCAGCCATAGAGGCTTACAAGGCTGGCCGAAAAGATTTGGAAAGTATCGAGTTTGATTTTTGATTAAGTCTATGGCATAGCAATGATTCGCAAGTTTATGGCTGAGGATAGACATGTCAATGTCCAATTCTTAGGAGTCGTTGAATATGATGCGGCTTTTTCGTTGATGAAAAATCTTCAAAAACAGCGAATTAATGATGAAATAATTGACACAATGCTAATTTTGGAACATCCAGAAATAGTCACCATAGGCCCTCGGGCAAGAAATGACGGAATTACAGCACCCCCAAGTTATCCCACTTATTCAGTGGACAGAGGTGGTGGACTAACTTGGCACGGGCCAGGCCAGATAGTTGTTTATCCAATTTTCAAGTGGGATTTACCTGGTGAATCATCAGTGGCTAAAATCATCACACTAATTGAGCAATGGGTAATAGATAGTTTAGCCCATTTTGGTATTATGTGCCATAGAGATGAAAGAATGCAAGGTGTTTGGCTAGATGGATACAAAATTTGTAGCATCGGTTTATCTTTCCTAAGGTGGACTTCAAGGCACGGCTTTACCATCAATCTCAACACTCCTTCAAACAGGGTTGAGGGGTTAGCTGGCTGCGGCTTAGAGTCGTCTACAACAACCTGTTTAGCAAGACTTGGCCATGAAATACCAAGGGACGAAGTCCTCGATTCTCTAATCAACACTATGCCGAAAATCTTGGTTAGAAGCAGGAAATAATACCAACATCACAATAAGAACAAATAATTGCCTTAATGATTTAGGATTATCATGCCTACTTATTGGCCCCGATTTGATTTGTCTGAGTTCGAAAACTCAGTACCCCCGATCGAGTACTTGGATTGGTATATTCCACGACTGATTCAGGAACGTAAACATAATCTGTCGTTTAGTGGTATGCAATATGATTGGGACATACCCAACCTACTAAAGGACGGGATTTACGACATAGGCAAGAAGCATATGGGTAAAATAGAAGACCCTAGAACTATTATTGCCAAGCGAGAAGGGGTTTCAGTAGATAATGTATTGATTTGTCATGGAGCAACTCAAGGCATCAACTTATCATTATTAGCAACAATAACAAAACTCAGAAGTATGAAACAAAATATAGTGGTTGCTGTTGAATCACCAACCTATGCACCATTACCACAATCAGCCTTAATCTTGGCTGACCAGGTAATTAGAATCAAGCGCTACCCGCCTAAAAACGGGATTGGAAATTGGCGCATTAATAGGGAAGAATGGGTTCAAGCAATTAACAAATCAGACATATTAATGATTACACCAGTCTCTAATCCAAGCGGCTGGAATCTTAATTCTGATGACAGAAAATGGATTGCAGATACGGCACATCGGAGTAATGTTAGCATAATTGCTGATGAAGTTTACATCGATGCTTATAGAAATAAACCAGATTATCACCCAATGCATAAGTACGGTAATGGCAATATATCGATAAACTCACTTACTAAGATTTATTCTCTGGGCCAAATTAGATTTGGGTGGATTATTTCAGACAAACACACTATCGAAATTGCAAGACGGATTTTCATGACCTTTTCAGGAGTAATGGGCAGCCCAACAATGCGCATTGCAAGTGCTGCATTACACAGATTGGATGAGGTTGATGCCGCCATAGAATATTACCGGAATGAGAATTTACCTAAACTAAGAAAGGTGTTGAATCGTTTTTCGATAATCTGGAATGAACCTGAAGCAGGGATTTTTGGTTGCTTTGAATTGCCAAATAAAATACTTGCAGAGGATTTTGCTGACGGAGCATGCAAAGATAACGACTTATTGGTAATACCTGGTTCAATGTTTTGTGATAGCCTCAAAAATTGGGTTAGAGTGGCTTGGTCTATAGAACCTAAATCTTTTGAGTCAGCCATTTTCGCTTTGGAAAAATCCCTCGAATCGGCACTTAGTTAAAAACAAGTCAATAAAAGCAACAATACCTAGGCGCAAACATGGGCGAGATTGTTGTTGCGATAACCGGTGCATCTGGAGCCATCTACGGTAAGCGCTTGTTAGAAGTGCTTAATTCACACGGAAGAGACTCTCGCTTAGTAGTGAGTAACGCCGGCGAAATCACATTACAACACGAATGTGGAATAACCAAAGAGACTCTTGCAGAAATGACTAATTCAGTATTAGATGACGAAAAAAACATTGGTGGGAAGTCCGCCTCTGGATCTGCCAAAATCGATGCTGTAGTAATTTGTCCTTGCTCAGGAACGACTCTAGGGAAACTTGCGGCTGGCATAAGCGACAACCTTGTTACTAGGTCTGCAATTGTCGCAATGAAGGAGCGCAGAAAACTAATTTTGGTTCCAAGAGAAGCACCATATGCAACCATTCACCTAGAAAATATGACCAAATTATCATCATCAGGTTCGATAATAATACCTGCCTCTCCAGGATTCTATAACCATCCAAAGACCATCGATGACCTAGTAGACTTTGTTATTGCAAGAATATTAGACCACTTAGATATTGAACACAATGTTGGGAAAAGATGGACTGGAGATGAAATATAACTCATTTCACCGTCTAATTATTGAACTCCAACTGCCACGGCGTATTGATTGGTATGTCATCAAACGATTATGACAGGATGCTGGTAAGCGAGTTAAAGTTAGAATTGCAAAAGCTTCAACTCCCAACTTCTGGCAAAAAATCTGAATTAATAGATAGACTAAAATTAAACAACTCACAACAACCAATGATTTCAATAGAAGCGGATATTATTGAGGAAGAATCTAGATATGACGTGATTATGACACGCATGAAAACCCAAGTAATCGGACCACTCAATATTGGGGCAATTATCGCAATACTACTATCGGTACTGATGATTTCTACAGTACTAATCATCCAGCCATCATGGCTTGGCTTTGGTGATGATTATGATTATGATTATGAATTAATAGACTTCGACCAACAACAAGCCAGAACATTTGCTCAAGATTTAGTTGAATTAGGACATCCAGATTGGGAAGGTAGAATGAGTGGGACTGTTGAAGAATCAAACACCTCACAATACATCCTAGACGAACTTGAAGGTATGGGCTACATTCCCGAATCCAATGAGTTCCAAGTGCCAATGCATGCAGTCAATTCAGAACCCAGTTTTCGACTTTGCATCCAAGGAATAAGTGGTTTATCACCGTGCGATGGACCGGCTGGGACTTTAACTGGTGCTCAAGTGACTTCGTTTCAGCATCGAAGTGATTACGTAATTCAAGGTTTTTCTGGCCAATCACAATACATGTTCAATGACAATATCGCAGTTACCGATCTAGGCAATGGAACTGATCAAACTCTTTGGCAGTCAGCCACTGGAACAAT
>QXXX01000054.1 GCA_009887195.1 Candidatus Poseidoniales archaeon
AACAGGGCCAAGTCTAGCGAGTAATGCAGGTACAAAGTCGTCACTTCCCACAACCTTTAGCAGCGACTCACCTTTCAACCTCGCTTCTTCTTTGGGATTGGTCGACTCTGCAATGCGTTTTTCAGCTTCCTGTGCGATTGACTTGCTGGCTTGAGCAGCATACTTTGCAATCAAGTCATCGTCTGCCATACAATTGCTAATTTGCAGTGGTTCTTCACTCTTTGCTATTTATTTAGGCCACCCTAAAACCGTGATACTGCGTCGCACTTATTTACACTCATTGATAAGGGAGAATCATGTGGTGTGAAATGGTGGGCAGATGTCAGAAGTAATATTGAATATCAAAAATCTTCATGTTTCTGTTGAAGGAACAAAAATCATCAAAGGTGTTGATTTAACCATAAAGTCTGGAGAAATCCATGCAATAATGGGCCGAAATGGGGCTGGAAAGTCTACATTGGCCCATGTTTTGATGGGACATCCAGCTTACGAAATCACTCAAGGAGAAATACAATATCGTGGTAAGCCGATTGAAGAATACGAAGTATTCGAGAGGGCTAGAGCGGGAATGTTTCTGTCATTTCAATACCCTGCTTCAATCCCAGGTGTCCAAGTTGGCAACTTTTTGAAGAAATCGGTAAATAATGTCAGAAATGAAAAAGTCAAAGCACGTGATTTTCGTAAAGAATTAAACGCTGCAATGGAAAAACTGGACATGGATAAAGGATTCCTATCACGCTATGTCAATGATGGATTTAGCGGAGGCGAAAAGAAACGCCTCGAAATTCTTCAAATGATGTTGTTAAAACCAACTCTAGCCTTACTCGATGAGACCGACTCAGGACTAGACATCGATGCGTTAAGACTCGTAGCAAAAGGCATCACAGAAACTGCCGAAGAGACTGGATTTTTAGTAATTACACACTACCAAAGGCTGTTAGAGTTGATCAAGCCTGACTTTGTTCACGCAATGATTGATGGCAAATTTGTCAAATCTGGTGGCCCAGAATTGGCACTTAAATTAGAAGATCAAGGTTATGACTGGTTGGAGGCGTAATAATGAACGATGAAGCAAATAATGCAGTTGGCGATTACCAATATGGATTTCACGATCCTGAGAATGCAACCATAAGATTCGACAAAGGTTTGTCAGAACAAGTCGTTAGAGACATTTCAAACCTGAAGGAAGAACCTGAGTGGATGACTGAAATCAGAGTCAAGGCGTATCGCCATTTCGTTAGCAGACCAATGCCAGATTGGGGTAATTGCAGCATGCTAGAGTCAATTAAATTCGATGACGTAACTTATTTCCTACGCTCTTCTAAGGAAACTGCAAATGACTGGGACGATGTACCAGAGGACATAAAAAATACCTTCAACAGATTGGGAATTCCAGAAGCAGAGCAAAAATGGCTCGGTGGAGTAACTGCTCAATATGAATCTGAAGCGGTTTATCACTCTGTCCGTGAAGACCTAGAAGAGCAAGGAGTAATATTCCTCGACATGGATTCAGGATTGAAAGAATATCCCGAACTGGTAAAGCAATACTTTTGCTCGGTAATACCTTACGCTGACAACAAATTTTCCGCCCTTAACACAGCAGTGTGGAGCGGAGGTTCGTTCATCTACGTGCCAAAAGGAGTACATGTTGAAATGCCAGTTCAGGCCTACTTCAGAATCAATGCTAAGAATATGGGTCAATTTGAAAGAACCTTGATCATCGCCGATGAGGGCAGTAGCATAAATTATGTCGAAGGCTGTACTGCACCAACTTATTCAACAGATTCGCTGCATTCGGCAGTTGTCGAACTAATCGCTATGGAAGGAGCTAAGATTAGATATTCTACCGTCCAGAATTGGTCGGCAAATGTTTACAATCTAGTTACCAAAAGAGGCATTGCCCACAAGAATGCAGTTGTTGAGTGGGTTGACGGAAACATTGGCTCTAAACTAACCATGAAGTATCCTTCAGTAATTCTCAAAGGTGAAGGAGCACATGCAGAAATAATTTCAGTAGCTTACGCAGGCGCAGGGCAACATCAAGATGCCGGAGCCAAAGTCCACCATTTAGCGCCTAATACGACCTCGAATATTTTATCTAAATCGATCTCGAAAAATGGCGGAAGGTCATCTTATCGAGGTTTGCTTAAGGTAAATCCAAAAGCCCACGGATGCCGTTCAAAGGTTGTCTGTGATGCATTGATGCTGGATGCGGACTCTCGCTCTGACACTTACCCTACTATGGAAGTTAGCAACTCGAGTGCTGATTTAGAACATGAAGCAAGTGTTTCAAAGATTTCTGGAGACCAATTATTCTATCTCATGAGTCGAGGTTTTAGCGAAGAGGAAGCCATGGGGCTAATCGTAAATGGTTTCTTTGAACCATTCACTAGAGAACTCCCAATGGAATATGCTGTTGAGTTAAACAAATTACTCGAACTTGAGATGGAAGGTGCAATTGGATGAACTACCTAGAAATCCCAGTACCGAATCGAGCACAACACCTCTGGCGGTACACACCATGGTCAAAAGTCCACCCTACTGAGGTTGGTAGTGTACCAAAAATATCTACTGCTAAAGTAATCTTGAATGATGTAGAAATTAAGTCAAATGATAAAAGGCAAAAATCCAATCTCGAAGAGATATCCAGAGTGTTTCTTCAAGAGTCAAATAATTCGATGCATCTAGTAAGCGTCAACGAGGCTTCACCAGCCAATCTAATTACCATCTCTAGTGAAGAAGAACAAGCAATTTGCCACATACACGTTGAATGCTCCACTAGTGGGAGTCTGATTGTAAAACTCGACGGCGCGATAAATTGGCTTGGACTACATATCACAGGCAACGTTGCGAAAAATTGTACTCTTTCGTTTGGTTTGGTTAACGACCTAGCCCAACACAGCACTATCCTGCGTTGTGAGGATTGGAATTTACTAAGAGACTCTGTGCTTGAATACGGTGAATTATCAATCGGTGGCAGTCAAATCAAATCAGACATTCGAACTTCATTAGATGAGGTGAACTCTTCACTTACTCAAAATATCGCAGTGATTACCGAAGATTCGCGACATGACGACCACCATATCGAGATATTACACAGAAGTGGCAACACTAATTCTTCACTGAATGTTAGTTCTGCTTGCTCCGACAAAGGACATACAATCGGCACTGGACTACTAATGATCCAAGAAGATTGTGATGGTTGTGACGCTGGTCAAGTGTTCAAAAATTTATTATTATCCGATACCGCTAAAGCAGAGTCAATACCTGAGTTGGAAGTCTTATCTGATGATGTTAAGGCAGCTCATGGTGCAGCAAGTTCTTCTGTTGACAGTGAGCAAATCCACTACATGATGTCTAGAGGTTTTTCCAAAGTACATGCTGAAGCGCTTATTGTTGAAGGATTTCTTGTCAGCTGCTTTGCCAAGATCAATAATAACGAGGTTAGACAATATCTTATAGGCGCATTAACCGCCAAATATCTTTGACGGTAGGTGAAATAATGCGCGAAGATTTCCCGATACTGCAGAGGAAAATCAATGGCTACCCATTAGTGTATTTAGACAATGCAGCAACTACTCAGAAACCTGCATCCGTAATTAATGCAATGAATGATTATTATGCCAATTCCAATGCAAATGTTCACCGAGCAGTTCACACTTTAGCCGGTGAGGCGACCGAAGGCTATGAATCATGTCGTACTGCACTCAAGGAGCGATTTAATACCGATAAAGCAATAATCACCAGTGGCACAACAGAAGCAATAAATCTAGTTGCTCATGCTTGGGGAAGGGCAAATTTATCAGACGGAGACGCCATTATTCTAACAGAAATGGAGCACCATTCTGATATAGTGCCGTGGCAAATGCTTGCTCAAGAAAAGAATATTGAACTGCGATATGTTCCAGTGATGGAAGATTTGACACTAGACATGGAATTGTTTGAATCAGCAATTGAAGGTGCTAAACTAGTTTGTGTAGTACATATATCAAACGTCCTTGGAGTGTGTAATCCAATTGAAGAAATAGTTTCTATTGCTAACAAGCATGGAGCTAAGGTATTGTTAGATGCTGCCCAAAGCGCCCCTCACCAAGATATTGATTTCAAGTCAATTGGCGTTGACTTCATGGCGTTTTCAGCACATAAGATGTGTGGACCTACTGGAATAGGCGCCCTACTTGTTGCCGATGACGCATTTGAAGAGATGCAACCATTCATGGGTGGTGGTGATATGATTGAAACCGTGTCGATTCACGGCTCGACTTACCAAACCAATGAACAGAAATTTGAGGCAGGAACCCCGAGAATTGCCGAAGCAATTGGCTGGACAGAAGCTTTGAATTGGCTCTCTTCCATCAATATAGTCGCCGAGCACAAGAGAATCCTAGAATCAGCCAGATGGTTAGCAAGTAAGTTACGAGCCATGGGCATGAACGTATATGGCAGGCATGACGATCATGATGCCGCAGTGGTGTCCTTCCTCCATCCAACTATGAATAGCGAAGATTTAGCTCACCTACTAGATGCACGAGGTTTCGCAGTTAGAACAGGTCACCATTGTGCTCAGCCATTACTAGACCGTTTACAGATTACCGGAACATTACGTGTTTCGTTATACTTTTACAATACCCAGGAAGAAGTAGAATCATTCATTGAATACTTTAGCGAAATATTGGAGAGGTTTGCATGACTTATTCAAGTGAACTTTCCGAATTAATTGAAGAATTTAAGGAAATAGATGACAAAATGGAACGCCTAGAAATGGTGTTTGATTTAGCAGATGAAGTAAATCTGTTACCGCCACAAGAATGGAGTGAGGCCACCAGAGTGGTTGGTTGCCAATCTGAAGCTCATGTTAGAGTTGAGGTAATTAACGCATGTGTTAATTTAGAATCCGGTGCTGACTCCAAACTTGTCCAAGGATTGATGGGGATTTTAACTTTAGCAATCCATGGCACTGAAGTTGCTGAGGCATTAAAATTGACTCCAGATTTCGCTACTGAGATGGGTGTGCTCAACACATTATCACCAAGCAGGTCTAATGGATTTAGAAATATGTTTGATAAAGTTATGCGACAAATAGAACAAATACAAGGTGATTAAATGACAGACAAACCGGCAGTTTTAGTGCAATTAGATGAAGTTGAAGACCCTGAGTTAGATATCTCAATAGTTGAATTAGGGTTGGTTTATGATGTCAGAATTGAAACCAATGAGAATGGCTTACACGCCGAGATTGATATGACACTCACCAGTCCTGGATGCCCTGCTGCAGCAGAAATAATGGCTGCTACTCACCGTGCAGCACTCACTACTGAAGGTATTGATTCCGTACACGTCAACTTAGTCTGGAGCCCAAGATGGGATCCAAAAGTTCACGCCTCCGAAGATGCCAAGATGGATATGGGAATTTGGGATTAACGTTTTACGACAATCGTCATCAAATCGCCATCTTCTAACAAATGCTCTAGGCCCACACGTTGCCAATCAAACTTAGCACTTGGGCCCTTAACTCTAGCGTATCTAAATTTCCTAACAAAATCGCGGTGGAGTTTCATACAGATATTTTTCACAGTAGAGTCGTCCTTAACAATCAATGGTTCCTCTAAGTCTGCTTCTTGACCTTGTGGTTTTAAGTATACTCTCATAAAACCGAGATTATCATAAATGAAATCTTTTAACTCTTCAAGACCCATATCTTTGAACGCTGAAATCCGCATAATTGGCCAGCCTTCTGGCAGTGACTTCGTTGCTCTAACAAGATCTTCTTCTGTGGCAATATCAATTTTGTTTATGGCTACTACTGCTTTTTCATAGATTCTATTTTCTGCTAAACAGTCAACAATTTGTTCAGCAGTAGTATCATTTCTCAGTGTAACTATCGCAGAAGTATAGCCAAATGAGCGAATTATTTCACCCATCTCTTCATTGGAAAGATGGGTCTGCTCGACAGTTGAACGCACATCAATACCACCCCTCTCAGTACGCTTGATGAACACAGGCGGCTTGGTTTCATTGAGTCTAAGTCCTGCATTGTGAAGTTCTCTGTGTAAAACATTGAAGTGGGCATCTTGGAAAGGATCAACGATATACAAAACCATGTCTGCACTTCTAATCACATTCAAAATCTCTCGTCCTCGCCCTTTGCCTTCAGCCGCACCCTTGATTAGACCTGGTAAATCTAGAATCTGAATCTTAGCACCTCGGTGCTCCATAACGCCAGGAATACAAGTTAGTGTGGTAAAGGCATACCCTGCCACTTCTGAGTGAGCATCGGTCACTTTGGAAATAAGAGTAGATTTACCAACCGAAGGAAATCCGACCAAAGCAACGGTAGCGTCACCAGATTTCTTAATTTCAAACCCTTTACCACCGCCACTTGCTTTAGAGTGAGCATGGGCTTTTTCCTCTTTCAATTTCAGTTGGGCAATCTTAGCCTTCAGTTTACCAATATGGGCATTAGTAGCCTTATTTTTTTGGGTTTTGTCTATCTCGGCGCGAATCAATTCGATTTGCTCTTTGATAGTTGCCATAATGACCCCAAAACGACCCTGTAAGTAGGTGACTCTTGAAATCTATTGTTGAATTTACTCATTATTGACAAAAGTTGTATGCGATGACATCAAAGCAGACGAGCATTTAGCGTAAGATATGGGGATTGAGACTGTTTTACTGTTAGTTGAGCAACAAAGTCTTGACGCTATTTTGGATAAGCCGTGGAATGATGTTTATCAAGGCATGGAATCTGGTACATTTAGGAACTTCCGACCAAAAAAGTCTGACCGATTATCTCGTTTATTCGATATTGATTGTGAGGCAGAAATACTAGATTGGATGGAAATCATTGGGGCCAAAGATGGTTCTATGCGTGAAGTGCTGCAAAATTTGAATAATGGGGAAGAAGGTCTCCTATTGTTGATGAACTACATGAGTCTAGGTCACTGGGAATGCTGGGAAGCAAGAACATATCTCTACCTAGATGTGGCATTAGACAGAGTAATTGAGAGTCGGAATGATTTGTATTCTAGCACCACATGGTCAGATTTGAAATTGAAATTAGCAAATTTACCCGAAGATGAATTTGCCAACATGGTCTGCATTGATTGGATGAATAGAAGAAAACAACTTGGAGAAACCATCGATGAAAAAGAAGACCCTAAAATCATTCCAACTTTTGAGGCGCACACCAGAAATTCAAAATTATTAGTCCACGCAATAACTACATGGGAAAATACCGAAGGGATAATCGGAATTGTTGGCAGAGAACATCTTGAGGCAGTTAAGTGGGGCCATGGAGCATACAATCTAAGCAATTATTTGCATCAATAACCGACGACGGATTGAAGAATAAGGGCTTGCACCCAGCACCATGTCTGAAGATTCTGATGAGACACCTGTAGACTCAGCGGGCGATGAACTTCCAATAATCGAAGAGGGTTCGGACACCATGGAAGTTGGTGTGATTGAAGAGGAAAAAGACCCGTTGGAAGCAGCACTTGACAGAGCTGAGGTTGCCGAAAAAGAAATCGCTTACAAAGATGCTGAAATCCAGAATGTCCGTAAACGCTTCCTAAGTGAAAAGTCAGAAATGATTCAGTATGGCAGTATGGGTTTAGCCAGGAAAATGCTCACTGTTCTAGCAGATGTCGATCGAGCAATGTCAAGTATTGAAGATGGCGATGAATCACCATTGGCCCAAGGACTTCGTTTACTGCGCAACAAAATGTGGCATGAGTTATCTGGTGATGGAGTAACGGCAATAGATGCCAAAGGACAAAAATTTGACCCGGCCAAAATGGAAGCCATTACCACAATTCCTGCCTCAGAACAATACCCTAGTGGAGTAGTGGTTGATGTACTTGAATCTGGTTACATGTACAAGAAAAAAGTCCTAATCGCGTCTAGAGTTGTTGTTGCCTCAGATTAACCGACACTAACTCCCGAGACCATAGTCGATAAACGGTATATTGCATCATTGTCAATTAACCATTTGACTACTATTTCTGGGATTGAAGAACTTAGAACACTTGCTACTGCATCGTCATCATAAACAGTTGACAACATTAAGGCAGTTTGGCGTACTCGCCAACCTTCTAAATTGTCCCGATTAGACAAATCAATTAGATGAGTTTCAAAACCAGATTGCTGATACAACTCATAAGTATCCTTATCTGAAGTCACTAACACTCCAACTCCGTGAAATTTAGTTGCATGAGCAACCCAATTTGGCGGATCATTTATGTCTTCAATACCAACAATTTCACCTTGAATTTGAGTAGAGTTAAGCCATGATTCAATCATGCTTTTTCGTTCCTCATATGTCCAAGGATTATCTGACTCCCAACCCTTAGCAGCCGAACCAATAGCAATAACTAATTCATCATCACTTTGGCGACATAATTCTAATGCTGAATTAATCAGGAATTGATGCCCCTTGTGAAAGGGTTGGAAACGCCCCAGAACAATATATCGAGTCAAATTAACACCTCAGAAAAACGAATCGACATCAACCTCTGGGATAGTAACTCCATGGTCTTTGAAGCATTCAAGCATCCTTTTGCAACCTTCAATCATTTCTTGTTTGGTCGTTTCACCCATTGACCCAACACGGAACATCTTGCCTTTCAAATGGTCTTGAGCCCCAATCACTTGAGTCTGATATCGCTCTTTGAGATCCACTCTCCACTGGTCATTAACCCCCTCGGGATACATGATTGCAGTAACCGTAGAACTTCGCTGGAAAGGGTCTGCTGGCAATTCAAACCCAAGATGACTAAACAGTTCTTGCACACCTGAGGCTAAACTTTGACATCGATTCCAGCGATTCTGCAAACCTTCTTCCTTTAGGACATTCAATGCTGCAGACCAACCCATTGCTAAATTGATCGCTGGAGTCCATGGTGTTTGGTCATCATCACCTTTTTTGAAAGCAGATATGATGTCGAGATAAAATAGAGCATTATTATCTTCCTGCTCTCTAATAGCTTTGCAGCGTTCGTAAAATTTACTGGTAAAAGCGATTGCTGCAATCCCTGAAGGACCTGCAGTGCATTTTTGTGCGCCCATAGCAGCGGCTTCCACATTCCATTTTTCCAAGTGAACTGGTAACCCACCTATCGAAGTAATTCCGTCCAAAATAAACGAAGTATTGTACCGATCACACATCTCAGCAATTGCCGGTGCGTCTTGTGTTATTCCTGAACTAGTTTCATTGTGGCAAATCAGTAATGCTTCATAACAACCACGTTCAAGTTGTTGTTCTAACTCGTACAAATCAAAAGCTCTACCCCATTCGTATTTGATATGCTTAACATTGCAAAATCGTTTACACATTTCAGCGACTCGTTCACCAAACTTACCATTGGTAGGAACCAATACCAAATCATTGGGCCGGAAACGATTAGCGATTAACATCTCCATCGCAGCAGTCCCACTACCAGAAACAACCATGACTTTGTAATCGTCTTCTGAAGACCAAGAATTAGTTTTCTTTACCGGTTGTGATGGTGTCAGGTTGAATGCGTAGCGCAAGCCTGAATTTAAGTCCGCCATAACATCACGGAACTCTCCCCCTCTAGCAGTGATAACCGGTGTCGACATTGCCTCAAGACATCGCTGATTCATTCGCACCGGGCCCGGGACAAGGAAGCAATCACCTTCGTGCTTTGCCATGGTTAAGGCTAGACACGACAGTTATTCAATTAGTGTACATAAGCGTTGGACTGATAGAGGACAAACCCGACGGGTTGCCATGATGCGTGTCGGCATTGCAATGTTACAGGGCGCCCGCCATGAGCATTATGAAGCGATAAAACACGCAAGTATGGAAATGCAACAAGAAGTGGAAGTTGTAGAGTTACGCAAAGCCGAACAGGTAGATTCATCGATTGACGGATTGATTTTACCCGGTGGGGAATCTACCACTATGCGAATTGCTAGCCTGAGTGAATCCCTATTGGAGGGCTTATTTGATTGGATGATGAAATATCCAGATAGACCAGTACTTGGAACCTGTGCAGGAGCCATATTACTAGCCCAACCAACACAAGGCCGTGAAAGTTTCATTGATGTAGATGTAGCTCGTAACGCTTGGGGAAGACAGAAATTTTCGTTTGAAGCGGGTGTTGATGTGACCCTTGAGACGCCAAATAAGTCAGCAAATGCAGAATTTGAATTGGCTAGAGACAAGTTTAATCACAAACCATTACCAATGACAAAACAGGTTGTAAAGTCAACATCAGGAGAGTTCCCCGGAGTCTTTATCCGAGCCCCTAGATTCATTCAAAACTCGATAAAATGCCAACCAGTAGCCCATTTATCACAAGAAATAGTCGGCGTATTGCAAGGCGAAAAATTAGCGCTTACTTTCCATCCGGAACTAACCAGCGACAGAAGATTTCATCGTTGGCTTATCAGTCGAATAATGGATTCTAAACAATAAATTCGTACGAGGGTTTGAAACCGTAAATCAATAGCGGCGTGTATTACTATGCTTGGACCACTGCCAATGGCGACTGAAATAATCCCTGCTGAACTAGGTGAAGCAGAAGGTTGTATTCAGTGTCAACGTGGAAGTAAACTGGTCTTGTTTGTCACTGGTAAATGCCACTGGGGGTGCGATTATTGTCCATTATCAGATAATCGACGTGAATCACCTGACATGTTTGCTAACGAAAGAAGATGCTCTGAATGGTCAGAGGTAATTGAAGAAGGCCGAGCAATGAATGCTACTGGGACTGGAATTACTGGTGGCGATCCAATGCTGGATATGGAACGGTCGCTTGAAGCAGTTAAACAATTGAAGGCTGCTTTTGGTCCAGAGCACCACATCCATCTTTACACATCAATACCATTTGACCCGGTTAATTGTTCACGATTTGCCCAGGCAGGATTAGACGAAATTAGGTTTCATCTACTAGACGGCACAATCACCAAATATCTGCCAGTAATTGATGGCTGCCATGAAGCAGGGATTAATGTGGGAATAGAATTACCCTGTGAACCAGACAAAGAAACGGACTTGCTAGCACTAATAGATTCAATGAATGGCAGTAATATTCAGTTTCTTAATCTAAATGAACTGGAAATTACCGTTGGTAATCAAGATAACATGGATGTTAGAGGATTCAATCTCAGTGGAGCCATGACAGCAGCAGCGGAAGGGTCGTTAGAATTAGCGCTAAAATTGAAGGATTATGCTAAGGATATGAGTTTCCATGTGAAATTTTGCAGTGCCAGTTTCAAGGATGCTGGTCAATTACGAGCAAGATTTCGCCGACGAGCAAAAACCACCCTAAGGCCATATGAAGTATTGAGTGATGATGACACAATATTGTTTGGGGCAATACCTACCAAGACCGAAGATGCTTATGATGATTTGAGTGAATTATCAAACGAACTAGGATTATCTGAAGGGTGGATTCGATATGATGCTGGACAGCAGCGTATCGAACTACCATTATCGATTGCCGAAGATATTGCCAATGTGGTGGAAGTTCCAGTGTTACTAATAGAAGTACACCCAACCCACGAAAGATTGGAAGTTTCGGCAGTAAATTTGAATGATGCAAGATAATGGGTCGTAAAATATTCCTCACTAAATGGGGTAATGCTCGCTTTGTCGACATGAAATTTAAGTATTGAACTTTACTTGACGAGATATGGATAAAGCCGACTGGGCAATACTTGGCAAGCCTAAATTTATCCTTACTGCAATAATAATGGTCGCAGTCTTAGCCTTGCCTTCATTTATTTACACGGGCTCATACATAATTGCTGATGCTCCTGCACCAAAGGAAGGTGCGGAATTGCCACCAAATCCAGATGAAACTCTTTCTGAAGGACTACTGTTCATTGTTCTTGATGGTGGAGTTAGAGATTTAATGTTGGACAAAGATCTGATGCCAACTCTACACTCACAAGTATTTCCCAATGGAACTTACCTTGATGTACTAACTAACCCACTAACAATGACTGCATCATGCGTCAAAGAAATGGCTACTGGAATACCTTCAAGACCCAATGAAGGATTAAGCAATTTTCATCCAGAACATCCTGGCACACCAGATGGCTGGACATTAGCAAGTGAATCAGACCGGGATAATGATGGGATTTATGATTACCGAGTCGGTATTGTTGGGGATTATGTATGGGGTGACCTATATGCTGATAATGAAAATATAAATTTTATGAAACATCGTTATGGCCATGCTGATTACTACCAAGGTGATACCGAATCGTTTGAGACACTGAACAGTTGGCTTGATGGTGAAGTGCCAAAAAGTAACACCAAACCAGGAGTTACATTTGAACAAGCACCTAATGTAATTATTGCGCATCTATCTGGACTCGACAGTGTTGGACACAGATATGGGGTTGAAAATTCTGACGAGTATGAAGAAAAATTAACTTGGTTAGATAATAATTTTAACACTATATTCGACAAAGTTCCTGATGACTGGACTGTTGTGGTAACTTCTGATCACGGTCTTACCGCTAGTGGTCAACATGGCTCACCAGACAAAGAAATCAGAGAAGTTGGTGCTTGGATGTGGGGGCCAAATATCAAGCAGAATTATATCTCGCCAACCCAAATAGACCAGCGTGACCTATCAACTCTGCCATCTCTGCTATTATCACTACCATTACCTCATGCTGTGCACGGTAAATTCCCACTTGATGCATTGCAAATCTCAGATGATCTAACGCTTGAAGAAGTACAAGAATTAGATCAATGGAATTGGAATTCTACCGTCTCGCGAAATGAATGGATGCAAGAGAATGACCATCCATATTTTGAAGATTTAAGCAGGGATAATATCCAGTGGGAAAAAATAACTTATGATGAAATAGGAATGAGAATTTCAGACCTTATAATGTCGGCTATTTTCTTTTGTGCAATCATAGCGGGGATAGTATTTGTAATGCGTAAACATGAGTTTTCACCTAATGCAATCAAGTATGCTGCTGGCTCATTGTTTGGGATTTTCGCTTTATCCTCTGCGATTTCTTACAATCGAGATACACTAGCATTACTTTACTACATGATTGGCTACTTTACACCATTAGTCTTTGCTGGATTGACGCTTGTTCTAGTGTGTACTAATAAATTTAGTAAAGTGATTAGGCAACGTATGACCGCGGCCACAATGTGTCTATTTGCGGTAATGATTATGTATCCAGAGTCAAGAGTATCAGCGATAAATATTGTAATGCTGCTAATGCTATTTACGCCGATATTTTGGAAAGCCAAAGAATCAATGAAAACAGATAAAGTGATTCTTGGATTTTTTACACTAGCAATAATTCCAACTACTTTGCTATCCCATTACCGAGTTTACTATTTCTCATTCCCACGAGGAGCGATTAATTTTTCAGTCAGTGGTGATTTCTTACCACTAATCATGAATACAGTACTAACATTCATTGGTATTATGATTTATATGCGAGCACACAAAATCATTACTGAACAGCGGATTCGCTATTCGATAGTTGGTTTCTTCACTCTAATACCACTACTCATGTACCAAGAGAATAATATTGTTGACTGGGCAGTATTAATTATTCTAATAACTGCAATGGTCACTGGAATTTATCTAAAGATTGTCAAGCAAGACAAGGGTTACGAGATTATCTCAATGGTTGCATTATGTTGGTTAACAATGAGTTGGGGGGGCTATGCTGGTGGAATCACAATGGCATTATTTGTCGCCTTTAGATCCTTTTTGGACAATGAGTTATCTTTCTTGAAAGAAAAATCGACTGATTTTACCAAAGAAATACCTCGAACTATGATTGTCACTATTTTACCATTAGTAGTTTGGTTTACTTGGTGGGCTGCACTTGGACAAATAGGTGGATTTAGCTCGCCAAGAGATGTTGACCCTGGTTCTGTTTACCTGAATGGCGGATACATTGGTGACCGCTTCTCACCAAGTAATTCATGGGTCGGATTCATGGGCGGTGGGCCAGCTGCAGCCATGTCACTGTTGTGGTTTAGTATGTTTTATTCCAAAGGCTACAATATGAAATTTGTTGCGTACTATTTGGTAGCAAGAATTAGCATTTTATCTTTGCAATTATCGTTAACTCCTAATCTGCCTCGATTAATCTTCAAGATCTCCTGGGACATCATATTCTCGATAGGTTTAGTTGCCTTTATGATTCATCTAATTATTCAATCAAGAATTGAAGAGCAACCAGAAAACCAGGTAACACTTACTCAGACTCAGTAAGTTGTTGACGTTCTTGTAGTTCAGATTGCTTTGGCCCGGTAATTATGTAAAATATCAACAATATAGCTGAGATTGAGTACAACAAAAACTGTGGTTTAGTATCTCCTAGGTCAATCCCCGAATCAGTGGCGTGTACCCATGATAAAAGGGTGCCAAACAAAATCGCTAAACCCTGTATAGCAGAAATTTTCATTGGCAAACCATGTTTATTTTTTGGCAGTTTACGGTCAGCAATCATTAATCCACCAGAAATAAACATCACTGGTAAGATAATAAAATCAAAGTACGGTTTTTCTACAGATGAGTTGCTCGGCTCAAAACAGAAAATGCAATCAGTGGATACATCTGGCCCAAAACCAGTCGCTGGCTGCAACCATATTAGCGCTGCAGCGGTGATCAATACCATGGCATTACCAGGGGATGCTAAACCATGGAAGTAGACCTTATCTGATGCTTCCTCATACTGAAACCGAGCTAGCCTCAACATTCCTGTCACAATAATCCAAGCAGCCGCAATACCAAGTGAGATTGTCCATGCAGGGGATGCTTCTCCCCATCTGCCAAACATCACAAACATCAGCAAAGCAGGTGCAACACAAAATGAAATGCAGTCAGACATGACATCTAAAGTACCACCGAGTAATTTTCTTTTGGAATACCTTCTAGCAATAGGCCCGTCAATTATGTCACCAATAACTGAAAGCATGATACAAGTCATGGCACCCCAGATGTAATTTGTATTAACACCATCAGCAAAATATGGATTTTGCAATTTCTCAACAGCCAATATGATGAACATTAGTGCCGCTACACCAAGTAAACCATTGATAAGGGTGATGATATCAGCAATTCCCATTAGTCTAAATGTTGATTTCATAATACTCCCCTAAATCACCCTGCTATATCGGGACATACCCAACAAGCAAATAGGTGCTGGCACCATCTACACATCAATGTTTAGCCAATTAACTATCAAACACTTAGTAATCATTAACCATTTTTCAAACACCCAATGCTTAATCCTAAATAGCAACGGAAAGTGCGTAAAATATGGCACGAAAGGGACTTGTTATATTCATCGCATTTGCCCTTTTGACTCTACCAAGCGCCCTTGGTGCAGCAATAGAAGGCGGTCAAGATGTTAATCCGGAAGGAGATGATATCCCCTTTTTGGTTCTCGATAGAGATTCACCATCCTTTGATAAAGTCAAGTGGAGTTTAACCATTGAAATGAGTCAAGAAGCATATGACAACGGTACCACATTTGACTTGATAACCCAAGTTTGCACCAATGATGGAGTCTGTGATCCTCCCGTCATTATGGAGGCAGAAATAAATGACCGAGTCCATTCGATTTCGATTACTCCTCCATCAGACCACACTTACGTAAATTGGCGAGTAAAAGCAACCGATGCTGATGGCAACAATACCAATTATCCTCACGGTGATTGGTATAAGACTTGGTCATCGTGCTGGTACAATGACGGCAATTGGGGCGGAGTTAATGCTCTAGATGATGGCTGCGATGTCAACGAAGAAGATGCACCGGGTTTCACTGCACTAGCAAGCATTGCGGCGCTAGGACTTGGATTAATTGCAATCTCTAGACGTGAAAGTCACCAGAAATAGTACACAACTGGAAAGCCCAAAACAATCACAATACTAATCCAGTAAAGCGGTTTCATCCAGTTTCTTTTACCTAATTTTTTGTCAATCTGTTCGCCAACAGACTCTAACACACCCTCGATTAATTCAGCGGCTAAGTCAGGCATTGATACAACCAAGTTGCGCTGCGGATGAATAGTCAAGAATGTTTGCCCTACACTAAGTTTGATAACCGGATTTAATCTAACCCAAACATGGAGTGGGAGAGTGGGCTTTTACTCGGCCTAGGAGGCTACCTACTGATTGTTACAGTGCTTCATTTGCTATTTCCAGAACCCCACCTTGATTGGTCCAAAGTAAACTTGGACAATATCGCCATGCCAGAGGGTTTCGTTTGGGGTGTTGCAACAGCCTCACACCAAATTGAAGGAGATAATACCAACAACTGGACTCAATTTGAGCAGCGTGAAGGCAAACAACAGAGTGGTAAAGCCTGCGACCATTGGAACTTATGGGCTAAAGACCATGAATTGCTGTCACAATTAGGCGTCAACAGCTATCGATTTTCCAT